>JBHARQ010000287.1:0-8102 GCA_041831015.1 Simonsiella sp.
ATAAATGATTTTAATGTGGTTAAACCAACTTCTACACCATTTTGTTGCAAAAAATTCAAAATTTGTGGCTGGGAATAACCTGAATTTTTCAGTAAGAAAATGTCATCTTTGTAGGGTTCTAATTTTGAACTCCGACCCTTTTTAGGATTTTGGTTCATAAATTCTTGTACAGTTAGGCTATTCATAGTCTATTTCCAGTCATAAAAGTCTAAAATATGGGCTAATTATAGCCCATAATCAATCAGTTTAAAACATAAATTAGACTATTTATAGTCTATTAAAGACTAATTGAATGTTGCTTACAGGCTAAATACAGGCTATTTAAAGTCGGATAATCAGCTAATGTAGATAGATTCTAAAAACCTTTATTTTTCTACACGCAGGATAGGCACAGAGTGCCAAAAATCATCATAAAATGATGATTTCAAAATTCCGCTCACGCGGAAACGCCCTAATGGGCTAATTCATCAGGCACAAAAAAAGGCACTCCGAAGCCCATAATGGACTTCGGAATGCCTGTGGTTTTTATCAGAAAGAAAATGGCATGGCGCGTTAGCGTTCCATGTCCCAATCATCACGACTGGGATTTTTGGGTTCGGTGGTTTGGTGGAGAGTATGCGCGTGGCGGTCGTAGATTTGTTGGGCTTGGGTGTCAAAACTTTTTCCTGATATTTCTTTTGCAAAATCTTTCATGATTTTGGCTTCGGTTTTGTAACCCAATTTGTACAATTCCCTTGAAATCAAACCATATTGCTCTGTGATGTGGTCGCGTGATTGTTTGGCGGCTGCCTGAAAAGGGTGTTGGGGGCGTTTATGCTCTTGAAGAGCTTGCAAAATCGCTTCAACATTGGCTTGGGCAATGTGGCTGCGTTTGATGTTTTCAGGCTGCTTGCCCTGTTTTTCTTCCTGCATGGTGCGAATGATGATTTGGCGAATGTCTGCTTTTTGCCCTTTGATACTTTGACCGCGATGTTGTCTCCGTGTGGCTGCACATTCTACGCCTTGTTCACGCAGTTTTTCGGCAAAACGAACACGCCATTCAAACAAATCGTTTTTGCGTGGATTGAGCCGTTTACCATTTTCATCACGCATAAGTACGCATAGATGAACGTGTGGGTGTGGTGGCTCGCCATCTCGTTCACTTTCATGGTGCAAAGCGAGTGCGTACTGATGCCGTTCAAATTGTTCAGCAGCAAATTCACGCGCAGCATTTAAGACCGCTTGCGGTGGCGTTCCTGCTGGCATAGACAGCACAATGTTAATCGCTTCACGCTGATTAGATTGGTTCGGAATACCTAATTTTTGCCAATCGTTCATCAAACCTTTGATGTCTTGGTTGCCACTTAATTTTTCGCCATCTTTGGTTTCAAGTGGCAGTTCGCCATTTCGTGAAATGTATTTGATGTGATTCTCTACACCTTTCATGCCATTGGATTTTGGGCTAACACGCTTGGCAATTTTTACCATGACTTCGGGCTTTTTAGCGGCTGCTGCCTGTAAATTTTTCAAACCTGTGCCTGATTTTAAACCTGTTTTGGCAAACGATTTGGGTGAGCGGCTGGAAGTACTACCACCGCCCAAAGAACTGCTTTTTGGTTTCACGGCATGGGTTTTATAGCCGATAAACCAATCATCAATGTTCCGATTCAGTTGATTCATAGCTTAATTCTCTAATTTTTTGATATTTAAAAGGTTTACCTTGTTTACGCAATACTTGACCGACTTGGTCGGTATGTTTTTGTAAAAAAGACGATAATTCATTGAGTTGGTGTGTTGTGAATGAATCAGGCATGATGCTGTTTAATTGCCGTGCAATTTGGTTGATATTGCGCCCCAAGCGCAGAAGTTGATAGTTGGATTGGTATAATGCCTGTACTTCATCATTGTTTAAAACAGGGTTTTCTGTGATAAATTCCTGAATGACATCACGAATAACATCATTTAGCGAGCTATGGCGTTGTTGCGCCATTGTCTGTAAATAATCAAACTGCTGGCGTGGAATTCGTAACGTAATACGCTGTTTGGTATCGTATTTGGCTTTGAGTAATTTATCGGCAGGTTCTTTGTGTTGTGGTAATTGTTCTTGCAATAGTTTTCGTGCCAACAAAGATACGCTGGCTTTACCGTAGCGTTCTTTGGCTATCTGTTTTAACTGATTAACTTCATTGTCATCAAATTTGATAAACATATGAATATTGTGTGGTTTACTCATTTTTTTCTCCTGCTGTTTTGTTTGGAAATTCTGCGCCAATACTGTTTTTCACATCGTAAGCTACAATACCGAAAGCGGCGGTCGCGTGGTTCGGTAACTGCCACATGAACACCGCAATTTGCACAGTTAAAATGGCGTGGCAAAAGCAAATCGCCACTAAATTGATTGACTTTCATTTGTCTAATCTCTCAATGCAAAAACCCTGCTTGGCGTGAACCAAACAGGGTTTGTTTTTCTTTTAAAATCAGCGTTCCATTTCCCAATCATCACGGCTGGGCGCGCGCTCGTGTTTAGGTTCGTGCGCTTTTTCAGGTTGCCTGTCTTGCGTTTTTACAGGGTCAGGCGCGTGATATTTGCCATCGCGGATTAAATCAGCTTGATTCTCGTAAATGGCTTGCCGCGTTTTTTCGTGAAACTCGGCTGGCATATGGCGCATGGCTGCCAATGCTTGCCGCTCGTAAAACCGTGCCTTGTGTTGCTGTTCGGTCGGTAATGTCGCTAATTTGCTTTCATATTGCGATTTGGCGGTGTCGCTGGGTTTGGGTACGTTGGTTTGTTGTGCTTGCGTAGCATGGGCTTTTACTGCGTCTGCCGCTTTAACCGCTTCTTGCGGTATGGTCTTGATTGTGCTGTCGGGACGTTCGGGAACTGCCGATTGCTGTTTCAGCTTTTCGGCTTCGGCAATGCTGTTGGTAGCGCGTTCTTCGCGTTTGCGTTCCAACATCATCAAATCTTCGGGGCTTGGTTTGTAGCCTTTGGTGGCAATCCCACGACTTTCAGCTTCTAACCACATTTCTTTCCTAAATTCTTGACTACCTGAAATTTTGATACTATCCCAACCTTTCGCTTTGGCGATGTCCAACATATCCTGAATGGTTTGTTTATCATCTCGGGCGGTGTGAATAGATTTGCCTTTGTCTTCAAACAACACGGTTTTGGGATTATCAGGGGCGGTGTAGCGCAGCAGGTGTGCGCCCATTTCGTAGCCAGCCAAGCGGAAACGTTGTGCGTCCACCGCCACCATACGACTTTTTAGGTGTTCAGGAACTTCATAATCTAAACCTGTGTTGGGTTTTTCTTGTTCAGGGGCAGGGCGTTCAGGTTCGCTTTTTTCCTGCTCGGGTTCGTCTATTTCAGAGACTGGTTCAGGCTTTTTGATTTCGTGCTGAAAACCATCGTATTCAATGGTATTGGGCATTTCCTGCTCGGGTTCATCTGCTTCTGAAGTAGAAACAGCCACATCTTTTTCTGATGTGGTTGCTTGGACTTCAGACTCTCTGAAATTCTGTTGTGGCTCGGGTGTTTGGGTTTCTTGCTGATTGGGTGCGACCTGTGGACGCTCTTTGGGCAAATCTTCAAAATTGTAATTGTAGTAATCAGGGGGTGGGCTGTTTTCAGACTGACTAAAATCTTGAGCGTTCAATTCATTGTCTGTTTTTTGATTTTCCATGATATTTTCCTTTTCAGAAAAAGAAATAGCCACATCTTTATCCGATGTGGCTGTTTGGCTGGTTGGGCTTACTTCTTCGTTTCTTGGTGGTTGCGATTGCTGAAAAACGCTTTGAGAAACTTCGTTGCTTCTTGATGATGCTGTTTCAATTCCGCTACTTGTTGGTCGGTCAATTTCAGGTGTTGCGTATACTGGTCGTTGTTTGGTTTCAGCAGATTGGGTTGTTTGTTCATGATTTAATTCCTTATTTTGTGATAAATTCAGGGTTTGTCGTGCTTCTTGAACACGCTCTTGGATTTGCTCTAATGTAGGTTTTCGCAAATGCCCTGCTTCTTGCTGGGTCAATTTGTCCACACCGTAACCAAATTCATTGCGCCAATATTCATTTAAACCTTGTTTTTGTTGCAAAGATTGTAACATATTGGGCTGAATAGCGATATTGACTTTTAACTCGTGCGCTGTCATCACGGTTGAGCCGATAACTTTCCCACCATTATTTTCAATATAGCCTTTGAGTGTAGCAATCGTACCACCGACAGAAAGCGTATCATCAACAATCAGATACGATTTACCAGCTTGAACTTCGCCTTTAAATTCAGGTGGCGAAACATAACGGTGGTAAATGCCTGTATCCGTGCGTTTGGCGGTGTTGCTTTGGTAAATGTTTTCATCAACCTGCAAATTTAATTTGGCTGCTAATGCTTCTGCGGTAGTACGTGGAATCATGTTTTTGCCACTCGCTTCTTCGGACTGAATCGGCACAAGAATAGGCTGACTATCGCCAATCAAATTTTTGATTTCTTGTACCGTTTCATCTTTTAACAGCTTTTCAACCAACAATGCTGATTGCACCACATCGCCAGCTTTGGCGGCTGAATATTCGGGTTCATTTTTCAAATCGCCCAATTTCCCATTACTAATTACAGGTGGAAAATCGTTCCAAGCGGTACGGATTTCTTGTGGTTCAGCATTTTCAGGCTGTTTGAAATCCTGTTGCGCTTCAGATTGAGATGTTTCGGGCAAAGGGTCATAGCCATTCGCTACGCGCCAATAATTGCTTTGCATTTTTTCCACCATGCTCAATTCAGGTTTGACGTATTCAGTCGCTGGTGGTGGTTTGCTGGATAACTCGGTTTCAGGTTGCCTGATTTCAGGTTTGGCAATCTCGCTCAATGCTTCGCGTACCGCTTCAATCCCTGCCAATTTGTGCAAATCGTTAAAATCGGTCGGGACTTTATCCACACCTTTCTCTTCCTGATATTGCTGGATTTGCATAGGTGTAAATTCAGGTAACATGATTTTGGCGCGCTCGCCCCACACTTCAGTAGCAGCTTGGGCTTTATGTTCGCCTGTATGACTTGGGTCATTATCAGCAGCAAAATAAACAGGCACGTCTTTGGGCAGCACATCAATCAATTTTTCAGAAACTGCTTTCAAATTGCCAGCATCAAATGCCACCACCACAGGCTTTCCAGTCGCCTGATGAACGCTGGCTGCGGTGGCAAAACCCTCCGCCAACACAATACCATTTTGATTTTGCTTGAAGTCGCCAATAATGGTGTACGCGCCTTGCTTTTGCCCACCGCTCAAAAAACTTTTGTTGCCATCTTCGTCAATGGTTTGGACGTTTACCAATTTTTTGTCCGAATACAAAGGGATAACCAATTGTTTTTTACCGTTGTATTCGTTTTGGCGAATGGCACTCATGGCAGCTTCAGTTAATCCCAAGCCTTTATTACGTGCATAAGCATGATTTGGGTCGGCTGGTTGGGCATTCTTCCAAATGCCGTAAGCAGTTTTTTCTGCTTTGGCGTGGGCTTGTGCGATGCGCTCGGCTTCGGCACGCTGTTTTGCTTGTGCTTCTTGGGCGCGTTTGGCTAATTCTTCTGCGCTCGGTGGTGTATAGGGTTGTTCAGGGCGATAACCGTTTTCTCGAGCTGTTTTAAACAATGTGGCGATGTGAATATGTCCAGTTTTAATAGACTTCCACACCGCCTTTGCATCACTCTCTTTGTAATTATTGGAACTACGAGACCAGTTATCCCACATTTCAAAGCCGTTTTCTCCTAGCTCGTCTTTAATTGCTGCCCCCATACGAAACCAAGTATCACGCTCGTGTGGGTCAATGTAGCTTAACGCATTTTTGATGTTGTCATAATCACTCATGTTTCATTCTCCGTTGAATTGACAGGATTATCTGCTAATAATGCAGCAGTATTTGGCATTTTGTTCAATAACCATAAATCAGGTAAGTTTTTGATAGCTTGCACATTTTCAGGCGTATCATTCGTTCCCTTGCGAATCATCAAAGCCAACACGCTTTCGCTTACCGCTTCTTTGTTCACGCATTTTTCCCACTCAAAACTTGCCATTTCTTCTGCGGTCAATGGCGCGGTTTGTTGTGGTGGATTTTCAGGCTGTTTGATTTCGGATTCGGTGGCTGGCTGAATATGATTAGGTGCTGAATTTTCCTGATAATGCACTTTCGGAACAGGCAAATCCAATTCAGGAATTTTGGGAGTCGGATATTTTTCTTTATCCAAACGTGCTTTAAATACAGGGTCTTGCCAATAAATGATTTTCTGTGCGTAGATTGGGCGAACCTTGTTGAGCGTAACAATGCAATCGCTGGCTGGCATGGTTTTCATCTCATCAGGGTTCATCACAGCGCGTTTTTGGTCGGAAATGCTTTGGCTGCGGCTCGTGCCACGACCCGAAGAACGCGAAGTAGAACGGCTTTTAAACGTCTCATAACCGATGATTTCGCTGTATTCTTGCGCGTCCTTTTGGTCGCGTGGTGTGTACAGCACACGGCAAGCAAAGTTAGTGGTTAATGTTCGTGCCGCTTCTTTACCGTAAATGTCTTCAAGTTGAGATGGCGATTGGTTGATAATCAACAAACGCAAGTTGTAACCAGCGATAAACGCCACCGCATTCACAATCACAGACATTTTGCCCAATGCTGGGAACTCGTCCATCAACAACAAGCATTGATATTTCAGCGCAGGATTGTTTTCAGGCAGCCCTTGCTGGACATTCACATCAATCAGTTGATTAAAAAACAAATTCATCAAATTACGGAATGTTCCCATTTCCGTAGGCACGATGCCGATGTAAATCGTCATGCGTTTTTTACGCAGTTCGTCCAATCTAAAATCATCAGAAGAAGTGGCTTTCTCTACCACAGGGTCAAGAAACATACCCAATGGTGCAGTCAGCGATGACAGAATGTCCGCGCCTGTTTTGGGCGAACCATTCACAAATCCCAGTAATAGCGTTTGGCATTGGCTACTCAAATAGGGACGGCTTTCAATTTCATCTTTCAGCCATTCATTGAGCGGTCGTCCATCGGTCGGAGAAGTCAAACGGAACAGATTTGCCAATGTGGTACGCTGGCGATAATCGCTTAAATCGCGCTCATGTTCGGTTTCAATCAAAAATAAACTCAATCCGACAAATAATTTACGCGCAGATTCTGTAAAAAATTGGGAACTGCCACTATCGTTATGCCCCGATGCCAACAAAATTTGTGCCATATTCATCAAATCTTTGTATGTGAAACGCGCATCACGGCGTATGTAGGTGTATGGATTCCAACAATGCGACATCAAGGGCGACATTTCTTTCAATTTTGGGTCTGGGTTTTCTTCTGATGTGGGCATGACACCTGCTGGATTGAATAAATAGACTTCTTGTCCGTGTGCTTGGCGGAAACCTGCGGTAATCAAAAAGTTTTCATATTTAGGGTCGTAAACCACCATGCTATCCCGATAATGCAAGCAGTTGGGAATGACAATGCCCACGCCTTTACCTGAACGTGTGGGTGCGTCCAGTTCAAAAAATTCATTACCGAACCAGCGCAAATATTGCCCTTTGTGTTTGCCAATCAAAATATCGGGAAACTTTTGTTTTTCCTGCTCTTTGGATGTTTGCAATAAACCTGCTTGGCGGATTTCCATATCATTAGCAAATCGTGCCGAACCGTGCAATTCGCGTTTGGGTTTGCCCAAAATCAGTGCAAGCAATACCACAATCAAGGGCAAGAAGCCCAGCAGAGCCGACAACACGGTGGAAACCACCAAAGGCATAAACATGGTTTCAGGTAGCTTGTTCATCTGCCAATATTTGAGCAACAAAAATGAGCTGGGTTCGGTTTTTGTGAGCGACAGCCAATCCACAAAAACGGTTGCGCCCAAATAAAAACCGCCTGCCAAAGCAAGCGGTTCAAGTACAGCCAAAAAAATAATCAGGGGAAGAATGGGGCGTTTGGGTTCAGACATGATTTTTCCTTTTTTGATAAAGTCAAAGTAGAGATAGGATAAATTTCTTTTTTTCTTCTTCGCTAACAGAAGAAATGGAAGTAAATTTTTTTATTTGTTGCTGTTTTTCTTCAAAGGATAAATAATGTCCACCATATGTAGAACATTCCCAGTTTGCGAA
>JBHARQ010000288.1:0-6218 GCA_041831015.1 Simonsiella sp.
AAATGGAACGGCGACGGCTCGTCGCCAAGTTTGAAATGCATTATAAATTTGATTTGTATGAAATTCAATTATATGGAGACGAGCCGTCGCTGTTCCGTGTGGTATTATTTAAATTTTGTCATATACTGAAAGGTTGCTTGAAAACAAATTTGAAAGAAAAATCATGTTAAAACAAGAGTATAAAAAATCAACATTAGAACAACGTCTTGCCAAAGTTCAAGCACAGCAAAATGGCGATATTAGCAAAGCCAAAGAACGTATTCAGGCATTAATTCGTAAACCGAATATTCTTGCCATGTTAAAGCGTTTAGCAAATCAATAATGTAGCGTGGGCTTTGCCCACGTTTCCCTAGAATAGACAAACAATTCGTGGGCATAGCCCACGCTACATAATTTTTTTACTCACTAAAAAGGTCAGATATTATGACAAAAAACGTAGTAGTCATCGGCGCACAATGGGGCGATGAAGGCAAAGGCAAAATCGTAGATTGGCTTGCCGAGCAAACCACAGGCGTGGTGCGCTTTCAGGGCGGACACAATGCAGGACACACGCTGGTGGTAAACGGCAAAAAAACCATTTTGCGCTTAATCCCAAGCGGTATTTTGCATGAACAACTGGATTGCTTTATCGGTTCGGGCGTGGTGGTGTCTCCTGAAGCCTTGTTAAGCGAAATTGACGAATTGATTGCGGCTGGCGTGAAAAATGTGGAACAACGCCTGAAAATCGCCGCTACTGCACCGTTGATTTTGCCGTATCACATCGCGTTAGACCAAGCGCGTGAAGCGTCTCGCGGTGCAGGCAAAATCGGCACAACAGGTCGTGGCATTGGTCCCGCTTACGAAGACAAAGTCGCTCGCCGTTCGGTACGCGCTGGCGATTTGAACAATATGGATTTGGTAGCGGAAAAAGTTCGCGCCAATTTGGCTTTGTACAATGTGCAGTTGCAACATTTGCATGGTGCAGAACCGATTGATTTTGATAGCGTGATGGCGAAAATTGAAGGTTTCCGTGCGCGTGTGTTACCGATGATTGCCGATGTGTCGCGCACTTTGTACGAAAAAAATCAAAAGGGCGAACGCTTGTTGTTTGAAGGCGCACAAGGCACGTTGTTGGATATTGATTATGGCACTTATCCGTTTGTTACGTCATCTAATTGTATTGCTGGCGCGGCTTCGGCTGGCGCAGGTGTACCACCGCAAATGTTGAATTATGTGTTGGGCATTGTGAAAGCTTACACCACGCGTGTGGGTTCAGGACCTTTCCCAACGGAATTGTTTGACGAAGTGGGCGAAGGTTTGGCAAAACGTGGCAATGAATTCGGTTCGGTAACGGGTCGTCCGCGCCGTTGCGGTTGGTTTGATGCGGCAGCGTTGAAACGCTCTATTCAAGTCAATGGCATTACGGGCATGTGTATCACGAAATTGGACGTGATGGACGGCATTGAAGAAATCAAATTGTGTACGGGTTACACCTTGCCAGATGGTTCAACCACCGACATTTTGCCATTTGGCGCGGACGCAGTAGCAAATTGCACACCCATTTACGAAACCATGGCAGGTTGGACAGAAAGCACGTTTGGCGCGAAATCGTATGACGCGCTGCCTGAAAATGCGAAAAAATATTTGAAACGCATTGAAGAAGTGTGTGGCGCACCGATTGCGATTGTGTCCACAGGCCCAGACCGCGAAGAAACGATTTTGATTCAACATCCGTTTGCTTAATTAAAATCAAAATTGCCTAAAAACAGATTTAGTTGTTTTTAGGCAATTTTTTGCGTGATGTGATTTGAATGATTTAAGTAATTAAGATGAATAAAATGAGAAAAACAATGTTTATTTTCAGTATATTGATAATATTGGGTGTTGGTGTGATGGTCGGCGCAAATTGGCGCGTGAATGCGTTTAGCCAGCCCTTTATTAGCGCAGAGATGGCACATTTGCCCAATCAAAAAGTGGGGCTATTGCTCGGGACAACGCCGCGTTTAAACAATGGACTCAATAATTTATATTTTGATTACCGCATTCAGGCAGCCGCGAAATTGTATCATGCAGGCAAAATTCGCCACATCATCGCCAGCGGCGATAATCGCAAACACAATTATAATGAACCCGATGAAATGAAAGCCGCTTTGATGGCATTGGGTGTGCCAGCCGAAAAAATTACGGCAGATTATGCAGGTTTGCGGACGCTGGATTCCGTGTTACGTGCGCGTGATATTTTTGGTCAAGATGGCTATATCATTATTTCACAACAATTTCACAATGAACGCGCGGTGTATTTAGCGCGACATCACAACATACCAGCATTTGGATTTAACGCGCAAGATGTGAATCAATACGCGGGTTTGAAAACGCGCATCCGTGAATATTTGGCGCGTGTCAAAATGTTTATGGATTTAATGATGGATAAACAAGCCAAACATGGCGGCGAGAAAATTACCATTCCTGACTGATATTGTATTGATTATTCACGGTAATCAATACAAGATGGCGAGTTAAAAAATATATTGATGCTATATTGAGTTAAAATGAGTTAACCGTATTGTTTTTCAGATATTTTTTTGTTAAATAGATGGTTTATCTTATCATTAATAGATTGTTCATTTGCATTTTTAGTATACGACATTTTGAAAGATTAGCTGAATATTTGCCAGAACGCGGCGTCTTGCCGCCGCACCCACGCTGCGCTCGTGGTGATGGTGCGTGGTGAGTTTAAATGTTGATGTACTGAAATTTAAATTGAAAATAGCGTCTATTGTCTATTACTGATGTTTTTATCTCCATATTCAGTACACGACAAAATTTAAATCATGCCACATGGAGCGGCGACGGCTCGTCGCCAACGATTGAATTTCATCAAAATGAAATTGATGGCATATTTAAAATATGGCGATGAGCCGTCGCCATTCTATTTTTGTCGTGTACTGAAATCTCAATATGAATAAGGAATAATGATGGCTACCACAGAAAAGATTTCAAACTCATTATTATCTGGTTTAATCTTCCCTAAAGGCACTGGATTGTTGACGCTGTCGGGAAATTTAGCAGAATTGGCTGACTCGACAGGATATTCATCACTACAATCGTCATACACGATGTCGCAAGAAATTGGTGATGGAATGGGGTCTGAAGATATTCAACTCATTTCAGACGATAGGGATATTAATGATGTTAAGGTGGTGTTTAATCAAAACATCGCTCCTGCGACCCCTGTTGTGGAACAGACGATTACGCGTGCTTTTTATTTGGATTCTAATCCTGTCCTATTTTCAGGCAGCACGACTCAAACATTTGATACCAGCCAATTAACCTACACAGGCAAAGCGGTAAGTATGTCGGAAACCGATTTGTTGGCGAAATACACCCAAATTTATGGCGAAAGCCAAATTGCAGACAATCTTTTATCTGCCTATCGCGTGGATAGTGATAAAGATGGTGTAATTGATATTTATGATGCTAATCCAAATACTTGGGACGTATCGGATAGAGATTTACGCATGATGGCTGGCTTGTCTTACGATGACGAAAAAACCATTCGCCAGCTATTTGATGACAAAAATCAAGAAGCAATTAAGCAATACAATTTGAAACAAGACGGCTTAAATGGTCAAGCAGATGTGAGCGAATTGATTGATGGTGGATGGGAAGTATTAAAAGTATATGATTCCCATGACCTAACAGGTAGTGGTTTGGATTATATGATTTTTGGTCATGGTAAAACCGAAACGGGTTATGCCAATGTGGTGGCGGTATTCCGTGGTTCATCTCAATTTGGTGATTTTTATGCAGATGCGAAAATCATGGCAGGTTTATCCATTGGACAAGCGCGTGATTTGCATTATGCGATTGCTGATGTGCAAAGTTTCAACCCTGAAAAATTGTATGTAACAGGGCACTCTTTAGGCGGCTATTTGGCGCAACATTTTGCGGCTTACAATGTTGCCAATAGTGATTTAGCGGATAATTTTGTACGCAGTACCTTGTTTAATGCCGCTATTTTGAAAACCACATTCTTGACACGCGATAAAGCCTTGCTGGAAGCCAGAAAAACCACCGATAAAATGGTTTATGAAACCGTGATTGATAACAGTGATTTAAGCGCGGGCACACAAGTTTTGAAAAAAACCAATTCTTATGTGATTGATGGCGAAATTGTCAGCATGGGATTGGGTTCATACAAAAACTCTACAGTGATTAAACACAATAAAAGCCATTCATTATCTGCATTTTATAATGAAAATAGCCAATTTGAACAATACTTTACCAAAGGCTACCGCATGGATTCTTGGTATCTTAACCAAGATACCGACGGCGACGGTTGGACAGATGTCATAGAAAAACATCTTGGCACAGACCCCAATCAAGCTAATCATCTAAATGGCATGGATACAGATGGCGATGGATGGTCAGATAAACTAGAAATTCAAATGGGTACCGATTTTTACACCGCCAATAGTAAACCAAATATTGACAGCTATTACGACATCAAAGCCGATGAAAAAGCCTTTCTTGCCATTGCAGGTACAGAAACGGAATCGGGTGCATTGGTGGATGTTCAAGCAGTGGAAATGCAGGCACAAGTGCAAGATGGTAAATTAGTGTACACGCCAACCGACAGTAAGTTAGATTTGAATATCACATCATCTGAATGGCAAAATTGGCTGGCTTCAGGTAGCAAAGTGGTTAATGGTACGAGTCATGCCGATGTATTGCGTGGTAGTGATGCCAGTGAAATCCTTTGGGGTGGCGCAGGTGATGATACGATTTTCGTAGGGCAGGGTGGTGATGTTGTGTTGGGCGGTTCGGGGAATGATACGTTTGTGTTTAATCACTTAACTGATAAACCTAGCATCATTGCTGATTTTAGTGTGGGCGATCAATTGAATTTGAATGGCTTGCGCGGTCTATTTGAGCAAGATTATGGCGCAAATTTCAAATGGCTTGACGTGTTCCGCGAAACACCAACATCAAACCAATCAGCTTTGGTGTGGAGCAATGAAACCGACACTTTATCTTATCAAGCCAGCAATGGCACGCAATTAACCACAATTGTGCGTTTTGATGATGATATTGCCAGCGAGATGATTCGCAATGCGATGATTGCATAATAATCAGGCAGCCTGAACGGAGAAATCATCCTTTCAGGCTGCCTGAAAATCATTGAATTAGAACAATCCGCTAATCACGCCATGCTCATCAACATCAATTTTTTCAGCAGCAGGCACTTTCGGCAACCCTGGCATTTTCATCATCGCGCCACACAACGCCACAATAAACCCAGCCCCAGCCGACACCGTAATACCACGCACACTAATCGTAAATCCTGTTGGACAACCCAATAATTTAGCATTGTCGCTCAAAGAATACTGCGTTTTTGCCATACACACAGGCAATTTGTCCAAGCCCAAACGCTCTAAATTTGCGATTTCGGCAGCCGCTTCCGCGCTGAATTCCACACCAGCCGCGCCATAAATTTTGGTCGCAATCGCCGTGATTTTGTCGCGGATAGAATCATTGACATCATAGGCAAATCTGAATGGCTGCTCGTTGCGTTCAATCGCTGCCACCACTTTTTGCGCCAAATCCGCACCGCCAGCACCGCCTTTGCCCCACACTTCGGTCAGCGAAACGTCTGCGCCCGCTTGTTCGCAGGCTGCCTGAATGGCTGCCAATTCCGCGTCGCTGTCCGACACAAAGCGGTTAATCGCCACCACCACAGGTAAACCAAACACATTTTTCAAATTACTGATGTGTTTCAATAAATTCGGTAAACCTTGTTTGACCGCGTCCACATTTTCCGCGCCCAAATTGGCTTTTTCCACGCCACCGTTGTATTTCAACGCGCGAACCGTTGCCACCACCACCGCGCAATCGGGTTTCAAATTCGCCAAACGCGATTTAATATCACAGAATTTTTCCGCGCCCAAATCCGCACCAAAACCCGCTTCGGTAACCGCATAATCGCCCAAATGTTGCGCCAAACGCGTTGCCAACACCGAATTGCAACCATGCGCGATATTCGCAAACGGACCACCGTGTACAAACGCAGGGCTACCTGCAATCGTTTGCACCAAATTCGGCTTAATCGCGTCTTTCAACAATGCCGCCATCGCACCGTGCGCGTTCAAATCTTTCGCGTAAACAGGCTGATTGTCGGTGGTGTAGGCAATCAAAATATTGCCCAAACGTGTTTTCAAATCCGTCAAATCTTTTGCCAA
>JBHARQ010000289.1:0-8030 GCA_041831015.1 Simonsiella sp.
CAAAAAAACAACCACTAAAAAAGTTGCCACAAAAAAAGAAGAAGAATCCAAACAAAAAGATTTTTGTAGTCACCTGTATGTAGGTAAAGCAGTTTCATTTACCTATCCTCAAGAAATTGGTGATTTTTGGCTTGGATACAAAACAGAATATGAAACTGGTTATGGTGTCGTTACTGGGATTGGCAAAAACGTAGCAACAATTAATGTTACTGAAGCACGTGCCCATCCATATGGTGCACATGAATTTAGATGTTCTGAATTACGTTAATAATGATTCAAATGGGTGCGATTTAGATTACTCTGAATCGTACCCATTATTTTAATTTTTCAAGCAGCCTGCAACGCCTTTTGCTGCAACGCCATCAATTCCGCAATCCCTTTTTGTCCCAATGCAATCAACGTTTGCAATTCCGCCAAACTAAATGCCGCACCTTCTGCTGTGCCTTGAATTTCAATGATTTTATCGGCATTCAACATCACAAGATTGATGTCGCTGTCGCAGTTGGAATCTTCGGGGTAATCCAAATCCAACAACGGCACACCGCCCACCACGCCCACCGAAATCGCCGCCACGCTGTCGGTAATCGGATTGTCGCTAATCGCGCCCGCGTCCAACAATTTTTGCACCGCAAATTTCAACGCCACAAACGCGCCCGTAATGCTCGCGGTGCGTGTACCACCGTCCGCTTGAATCACATCGCAATCAATCAAAATTTGGCGTTCGCCCAACTTTTTCATGTCCACGCAAGCGCGTAAACTGCGACCAATCAAACGTTGGATTTCTTGGGTGCGACCCGATTGTTTGCCTGCGCTGGCTTCGCGTTTCATGCGCGATTGCGTGGACGCGGGCAACATGCCGTATTCTGCCGTGACCCAGCCTTCGCCTTTACCGCGCAAAAATGGGGGGACGCTTTCGTCAATGGTGGCGGTGCAGATGATTTTGGTATTGCCGCATTCAATCAATACCGAACCGTCTGTGTGTGGCAAAAAATGGGGCGTAATACGAATGGCGCGAAGTTGGTCGTTGGCGCGTGTGGTGCGTTGGTAAGTCATGGAATCAGTCCTGTAAAATGGTTTTTAAAGTGTGAAAATTATAGCATTTTTGCTTTCAGGCTGCCTTTTGAGTGTGCGACATTTTTTGAAAGGTAAGCTGAATCTTTGCTAGAACGCGGCGTCTTGCCGCCGCACCTACGCTTTAGGGCGGTGGCACGAAACCGTCCGCACTTCATCGCAACCGCGTAGCGTGGGCTGTGTCCACGATTTAGCTAGACATTACCCAAAAACACAACAAAAAAAACACCATAGAAAAACAATTTCCATGGTGTTTCTTTAACATCTAATCAAATAAATTATTTCGCGGCGCTATCAACGCGTTCGCGCAATTCCTTACCTGGTTTGAAATGTGGAACACGTTTTGCAGGTACTTCCACGCGCTCGCCCGTTTTAGGGTTACGACCCACACGAGCAGGGCGGTCGTTCAAGTCAAAACTACCGAAACCACGAATTTCAATGCGCTGACCTTTTGCCAACGAACGTGTCATCGTATCAACCAATACCTTCACGCCGTATTCAATGTCTTTGCTTTGCAACGTGCTGTCGCTGTTTTTTTCAGCGAAAACCGTTGCTAAACGCGCCATCAATTCAGATTTAGTCATGATGTTTTACCTTAGTTTTTGTTCAAAGAAGCTTTCAACAAATCGCCCAAGCTGGTGGTACCTGCATTAGCAGGAGCGGCGGTTTGAGCTGCTTTCAAAGCCTCATCATTTGCTTTCGCATCTTTGGCTTTTACAGACAATTTAATGCTGCGGTTTTTACGGTCAACGCTCAAAATTACCGCTTCAACAGTATCGCCTTCTTTTACTTTAGTAGTCAAATCTTCCACGCGCTCGCTGTCAAATTCAGACGCAGGCAAGTAAGCTTCTACTTCGTCAGCCAATACCACAGTTGCACCTTTGGCTTCAACTGCTTTCACAGTACCTGTTACCAAAGCACCTTTGTCATTTACAGACAAGAAGTTGTTGAATGGGTCGCCTTCCAACTGTTTGATGCCCAAGCTGATGCGTTCTTTTTCCACATCAATCGCCAATACAACGGCTTCCACTTCTTCGCCTTTTTTGTATTTGCGAACCGCTTCTTCACCTGCTTCAGTCCAAGACAAGTCAGACAAGTGAACCAAACCATCGATGTTACCAGGCAAGCCTACAAACACACCGAAGTCAGTGATGGATTTAACCGCGCCTTTGATTTTGTCGCCTTTGTTGTAGTTGGCTTCAAATTCTTGCCATGGGTTGGCTTGACATTGTTTCATGCCCAAAGAAATGCGGCGTTTGTCTTCGTCGATGTCCAAAATCATCACTTCCACTTCGTCGCCTAATTGAACAACTTTGCTTGGGTGAACGTTTTTGTTTGTCCAGTCCATTTCAGAAACGTGAACCAAACCTTCAATGCCTTGTTCGATTTCAACAAATGCACCGTATTCAGTCAAGTTAGACACTTTACCGAACAAGCGAGTGCCTTGTGGGTAGCGGCGAGCCAAACCATCCCATGGGTCTTCGCCTAATTGTTTCAAGCCCAAAGAAACGCGTTGTTTGTCTTGGTCAAAGCGCAATACTTTGGCTTCTACTTCTTGACCCACTTCCAATACTTCGCTTGGGTGTTTCACACGACGCCATGCCAAGTCAGTGATGTGCAACAAGCCATCAATGCCGCCCAAATCAACGAATGCACCGTAATCAGTGATGTTTTTCACCAAACCTTTAACGATGGTGCCTTCTTGCAAGTTTTCCATCAAGGCTTTACGCTCTTCGCCCAAAGTTGCTTCCAATACAGCGCGGCGAGACACCACCACGTTATTGCGTTTGCGGTCTAATTTAATCACTTTGAATTCAATTTCTTTGCCTTCAAAATGAGAAGTGTCTTTGATTGGACGAACATCTACCAAAGAACCTGGCAAGAATGCACGGATGCTGTTAATCATCACAGTCAAGCCGCCTTTTACTTTGCCATTAATCACGCCAGACAAGATTTCGCCATCTTCCATGGCTTCTTCCAAAGTAATCCAGTCTGCAGCGCGTTTCGCTTTTTCGCGAGACAATTTGGTTTCGCCAAAGCCGTTTTCAATCGATTCAATCGTTACAGTAACGAAATCGCCTACTTTAACTTCTAATTCGCCATGTGGGTTTTTGAATTCAGCGATGTCAATCAGAGATTCTGATTTCAGACCAGCATTCACAATGACAAATTTGTCTGTAATACCAACCACTTCGGCAGTAATTACTTCGCCGTAGGTCATTTCTTGGGTAGATTCAAATTCTTCAAGCAGTTGAGCAAAATTTTCCATGTTTCGGTTTGCTTTCATGCACCGCCAAGGGGCGCGGGGTGTAGGGTTTATCAAACATTTTCGTCCTTGGCGCGAAAATGCGATGGTTGTAAAAACTTGATTTTGTTTAGGAAACCTGTTTTCAGGCAGCCTGAACGTTAAAAATCAATATTATACTTGTGTTTCTATTTTTTTGCTATACCAATCAAGCACTTTTTTTACCGATGCTTCAATCGTTAAATCAGATGTATCTAATAATAAAGCATCGGGCAGTTGGCACAAGGGCGCAATGGCACGGTTTTGGTCGGCGTAATCACGCGCTTCAATATCGGCTAAAATGGCTTGAAATTCAGGGCTTTCTAATGGGATATTGAGCTGTTTGGCGCGGCGTTCGGCGCGAATTTGTGGCGTGGCAGTCAGGAAAATTTTTAAGATGGCATCGGGGAAAACCACCGAACCCATATCGCGTCCATCCGCCACCAAACCTTGAATAGTCAGAAAATCACGTTGGCGTTGCAATAGGGCGGTGCGGACGGCAGGTAATTTGGCAACCGCCGATGCGCCCATGCCAATCGCTTCGGTACGAATGGCTTGGGTAACGTCTTGTTGTTCCAATAAAATGGTTTTATTTTTAAATTCAACGGGTAATTCGGCGGCAATTCGTGCAACGGCAGCCTCATTATCCCATTCAATGCTTTGATTTTGTGCATGAAGTGCAGTTAAACGATACAATGCGCCCGAATCCAAATATGCCCAGCCCAATACTTCAGCAACGCGTGCGGCAACCGTGCCTTTGCCTGATGCCGATGGGCCGTCAATAGCGATGACTTTTTGCATGATGTGTTCCTTTTATTTATTCAAATTAAATTTGTTGAATTTCAATATGATTTCAGGCAGCCTGAAAATGTTTGATGTTCAAACAGGCTGCCTGAAAGAAAATTAACCTTCTAATTCAGAACGTAATTTCAATACATCATTATCAATCATTTCCAAGAAGCGTTCCATTTCAGCGCGGCTTTCTTGGTGGAAAGTTTCCAGAACAATGGTTTCTTGTTCAATGAGTTGCTCTAATGCGTAGCGGTCGGTTGGTGCTTCGCTGGCAAGTTCTGCAAACTCATTTTCCAGATGTTTTAATTTCAATAATGATGCTGCGTTGTCTTGCATCATTTGGCTGAAAACAAATTCGGTTTCTTGTGCCAAATAAAAGCGGTTGTGAATCACGATATCACGAAATTCTTTAAAATAGTTGTAATAACGTTTCGCGGATAAGCCATTTTCGCCCAAACTTTGTAATTCAACCGCGCGGTCAGCTTTTAAATTAACAAGTGCTTGATGAACCAAAATTTTTTGTTCAATCAAATTGGCTTTAACCCCATCTGATGTCTGGGAAACGGGCTGGTTATGTTGCGATTGTTTGCCCCATTCCTGTTTCATATCACGCAAAAAGCGACGATTTTGACGAAGAATACTAGATTTCAACGCCCAAATCATGAAAAGTAGTATAATGGCGGCTATAATTGCGATGTTCTCGCGAATCATTGGCAGGTACGCTTGCAAATTATTCATAAAATAAGTGAATTGCTGCTGCATGGTGTCCTCTCGGATAAAATTGAGTTGGTATGTTTTTATTAAACGTGAATTTTATCATAATTGCGATGCGGCATGTGGCTTTCAGGCTGCCTGAAAGTGTCAAATAATTTGAAAAACAAGGTTTTTATTAAATGATACGCTTCCCCGAATTGATGAATCAATTAAATATTCAGTTTGAATTAATTCAAACTGCGATTGTCATTCCCGTCATTGTGTTGGTGCGATGGTTGTGGCTGCGATTCTATTTTCATCGTCATCCTGATTTGGAATTGGAATTTAAACGCCGTGCGATGGTGGTGAGTCGCAATTTGGCATTGTTGGTTGGCGTGATTGCGCTGACGGCGGTGTGGGCAACGCAAATTCAGCATTTTGCCCTGTCTATGGTGGCATTGGCGGCGGCGACGGTGCTGGCAACCAAAGAATTGATTATGTGCTTGCTCGGCAGCATGATGCGGATGATTACCAACCAATATTCGATTGGCGACTATGTGGAAATTGCCAATATTCGTGGTCGTGTGGTGGACATTAATATGTTTAACACGTTGGTCATTCAAACGGGTAATAGTAATCAATTAACTGATTTATCAGGTAAAACGGTTTCATTTCCCAATAGTTTGCTGTTGAGTGCGCCATTATCGCGTGATAATGTGATGGGTAATTATGTGGTGCATACGTTTGAAATTCCCGTGCCAATTCGTTTGGATTCGGACGCGATTGTGCCGCGTTTGGAATGGGTGTTACGCGATTATTGTGCGCGATATGTATTGGATATTGCACAATATTTTGAAGAAATCAAAACGCAAAAAATGTTTGTAACGCCGACTGCTGAACCAACCATCAGTCGGATGCCGCGTGATAACAGCATGTATTGTTTGGTGGTACGATTTGCATCGCCATTGAATAAACGTTTGGTAATTCAACAAGCGATTTTGGATGAATTTATCCGCATCCAATATTTATTGATGAGCAGCGATGATTAATTAAATAATTAGCTGAATGGGCATTTCATTGTGAATACGATGAAATGCCCATTTTTGTATTATCCAAATTTTAAAATATCACGCGCCCCCGTTCACAAACCCATTCATCTACTCGACAATCATGCGGTTCATGCGGTAAATCATCCACTTGCTGACACGCAAAACCCACCGCCACTTTGCGCGGTTGCAATACATGACGTTTGACCGACAAAGTCGCATCATAATAGCCACCGCCTTGACCCAAACGATAGCCGCGTTTATCCACGCCCACGATTGGCAAAATCATCAGATGCAGACGATGAGCGCGAATTCGATTGCCCGAAAATTGCGGCACTTTCAGGCTGCCTGAACCGCGTGGACGCTCCGCAACCGCATCAGTAGGGTAGGGCGTGAACCACAATCGCAACTGGCGCGGCTCAATATACGGCACATAAACATTTGCGCCGCGCTGTCGTGCGCTGCGGACAAATTCATCTAGCCGCATTTCGCTGCCAATCGGTATGTAAACAGCGATATTTTTACCACGTTTAATCAAAGATTTGAGCGCAAGATTGCTTGCACGAGTGGCACGTTGGCGCGTCTCACGTGGTAAATTTTGACGCGCTCGGCGCAGCGTTTGACGCCATTCTTTTTTTGTGGGAATAATATGATTCATAAAATTAATCAGTTAAATGATGATGTCAATAAAATTAGGGACAAGATTATCAAAACCTTGCCCCCAATTTATTGATTTTAATTACGTTTTCAATACGTCAGCCAATTCGCCCGCTTCAAACATTTCCATCATAATATCCGAACCGCCAATAAATTCGCCGTTCACATATAATTGCGGAATGGTTGGCCAATTCGCATATTCTTTAATGCCTTGACGTACTTCATCATTTTCCAAAACATTCACGGTAACAAAATCTTCGCAACCTGCGGCTTGCAAAATTTGCACCGCGCGCGCTGAAAAACCGCATTGTGGAAATTGTTTCGTGCCTTTCATAAACAAAACAACACGATGCGTGGTAACCACTTCCTTAATTTGCTCTTGAATGCTCATCAAATTATCCTAACAAAATGAGTGTAAAAAAACCGATTATAACCCCAAACCCAATTTCAGGCAGCCTGAAAGTCCTGCAAAACCATGTGGACATCAGCAGCATCTTTCAAAATCCGAATTGCATCAAATAGTTGCTGCGCTTCAGGATACACCTTTTTCATCATTCCCAACCATTGCTTTAACCGCGCCACAGGATACTTATTATTCGATTCCTTCGCCAGACATAAATCAAAAAACAAACGAATCCAATCCATTACTTCATCATTAAATTCAGCTACTTGAACCGATTCGCCGCACTCAAATTGCCGAATTTGCCGCGCCAAATCAGGACGCATCACCGCCCCACGCCCCAACATAATCTGCTCACAACCACTTTCCCGTTGAATCCCCACAAAATCATCCAACGAAAACACATCACCATTGGCAACTACAGGAATATCAACCACTTGCTGAATTTTTCGCACCCAAGCCCAATGCGCTGGCGGCTCGTAGCCCTCCACCTTCGTCCGCGCGTGAACCGTCAAAACCGCCGCGCCACCCGATGCAATCGCCTGCGCGTTTTCCAATGCCAAATCCTTGTTTTCATAGCCCAAACGCATTTTAGCCGTGAGCGGAACCGATTCAGGCAGCCTGTCGCGCAACGTTTTCACAATATCATGAACTAAATCAGGTTCTTGCAACAAAATCGCCCCGCCTTTATGCTTATTCACCGTTGGCGCAGGGCAGCCAAAATTCACATCAATCTTATTTGCCCCAAAACGCACCGCTTCCAACGCATTTTGCGCCATCATCTCCGCATCGCTGCCCAAAATTTGCACCGTACACGGCACACCCGCAACCGTTTGATTATTCATTGCAATTTCAGGAACATGACGCAACCAAGTTTGCCGCGAATGCACCGTATGCGTAATCCGCACAAACTCACTCACACACTCATCAAACCCACCGATGCGCGTCAGCAAGTCCCTCATCACGTCATCGCACAGCCCCTGCATCGGAGCCAAAATAATTTTACTCATTTGATTCTATTAAATAAAAAAATAAACCTGAAATTTTGCCAGAACGCGGCGTCTTGCCGCCGCACCCACGCTTTTGG
>JBHARQ010000290.1:0-2729 GCA_041831015.1 Simonsiella sp.
AGACGGCAAATAAAGCTGATATTGACTAGCAAAAATTTGCGTTTGATTTTCAGGCAATGTAAATTGCACCACCGCGTCATTTTTATCCGCACACAACAAAATACCAATAGTAGCGTTTTCGTGTGGCAATTTTTCCGTTCGGTCAAAATAATTGACATACATTTGTAATTGCCCAATGTCTTGATGAGTTAATTTATGGGTTTTCAATTCCACTACCACAAAACATTGCAATAAACGGTTGTAAAACAACAAATCAACAAAAAAATCATCGCCATTGATGTGCAAACGCTTTTGTCGTGCGATAAACGCAAAGCCATTACCTAATTCCAATAAAAACTCTTGAATATGGCTTAATATGGCATTTTCTAAATCTTTTTCGTAATAGCTATGTTGCGGTTTTAAATCTAAAAATTCCAACACCATTGGGTCTTTGATGATGTGTTTGGGTTCGCTGGGTAGTTGCTCTTGCTGTGCAATGGCTAATACGCTGGCTTTATCGTGGCTCAATAATAGGCGTTCGTATAATTGGCTGTTAATTTGCCGTTCTAATTGACGTGAACTCCAATGATTTTTCACGCTTTCTGCGATATAAAATTGGCGTTTGTCTTCGTCATTGAGTGGTAGCAACAATTTATATTGCGTCCAATTCAATTCCGTCCGCAGTGCAGACGCAATCGGAAACAACCGATAAAATTGGCGACACCGCTCTAATTGACGAGTTGAAAAACCGCTACCATATTCGGGTTCAAGCTGTTTTGCTAATTCGCGAATCAAATAGCGACCGTATTCTGCGCGGTCTTGCTCGCCTTGCTCTGCCACGAAAATGCGTTCGCCAATATGCCAATACATCAGCACACGCTGAAAATCCACCGCACGAACTGCCTGTTCACGAGATTGGGCAATAATGGTTTTAATGTCTTGTAAAATATTGTTCATTTACTGCGCCCCAGACGCACGCTCCGCATTGGGCAAGCTAATCACCGCAATACTCTGAATTTTCGCCCCTTCTTGATAATCCGTTGTGATTTTGGGCAATTCCGTATCGGTGGCATCAAATGCGCCGCTATCGTCAATACGGAATGATAATTCAGGCGGTTGCTGGTCAAATTCGGCGGTTTGGCGCGATTCAATTTCGCTCATCACAATTTGCTGTACTGCGCCATAAATTTTCTCTGCTTGCGCCAATTCCATAAAAGGATGCACCCCTGCTGCCGTTTTACATACGCGTGAGGCGGTATCCATATAAGTAATCGGGCTGTCATCATGATTGGCTTGGTTGCCATCGGTATAGGCAAAAATTTCAATTTCAGGCGTGATTTTAATAGACGTAAATTGAATGCCTTCTGCGTCTTGTAAAGGCGTTAAAACCGCATTAGGAAACTGTTGGCGCACTTGAGCCAAGGTAATGCCCAACGGAATACCTGCAATACTATTGCTGTCTATTTCACATTGGATGGGGGCGGTGGTGGGTGCTAATGCCGCCGCGACCGATGCGCTGGCAGTTTCTGCGTTGTCAGATTCATCGTTACTGCAAGCAGTTAGAAGTGATAAAGTTAAAATCAAAGCGATAAAGCGCATGGTATTCTCGTATTTATAAGTCGGTTCTCTTTTTTTATTTTAGGCAATAGCGTAATTTTGGCAAGGGGTTTGTGTAAAAAAAGTTAAAAGTATTCGCATAAATGGTTTTTCGCAACATATTGGCAAAGGCAAAATTATCAAGTCAAAATCATTTCAGGCTGCCTGAAATCTTCAAGCAGCCTGATTTAAATCAAAACATCATATGATAAAATCAACCACGATTTTAGAGGGTTAAAAACAGTTTCTTGATATTTGACGGAACGCGGCGTCTTGCCGCCGCACCCACGCTTTGGGGAAGTGGTGCGGAATAGGGCGTGCTCCGTAGTTTAGATTGTGCATTTATGCTTAGCCTACGCGCTCATTTCAAAAATTCTTGAAATAAAGAATTCATCATCTATAATATGAGCAACATTTTCAACGACAACCTTTTACATGAACACTGAACAAGCCAGCCAATTATTTGAAAGCCTGTCATCGCCTATTCGCTTGGCAATTTTTCAGGCACTATCTGCCATGGGAACGCAAGGCATGATTGCTGGCGATTTAGCCAAACAATTAAATCTCGCGCCCAATCATTTGTCGTTTCATCTCAAAACCTTAAATCATGCTGGTTTGATTACCAGCCAGCAAGAAGGACGATTTATCCGTTATTACGCCAATTTAAATTTGATGATGGATTTGACCCGATTTCTCACGCAAAATTGCTGTATTCATAGCCACGAGCAATGTTGCTAAGTTGCTAAATTTTTTTTGCTTAATTATTTCAAAACTTCTTGAACTATTGAAAGGTATCAACCATGCACACAACCACCATTTACCATAACCCAAAATGTGGCACTTCACGCAATACCTTGGCACTGATTCGCCACATGGGTATTGAACCGCAAGTTATTCATTATTTGGATAATCCGCCCAATGAAACCACTTTGCGTGGGTTATTGTCGGCAATGAATTTCATGCCACGCCAATTATTACGCACCAATGTGCCTGAATTTTTAGCTTGCGGATTGGACAACGAAGAGCTAGACGACAACGCCATTATTCAAGCCATGTTAGCCCACCCGATTTTGATTAACCGCCCGATTGTAGTAACCGAAAAAGGCGTGCGCTTGTGTCGTCCGTCTGAAGTGTTTTTGGAAATTTCGCCCGTA
>JBHARQ010000291.1:0-11445 GCA_041831015.1 Simonsiella sp.
ATGAAATGAAACGTTCAGGCTGCCTGAAATTCAAAATATTACTCTTTTTAACGTAAACACAGTACAATAACACTCTTGATACCATAGATGATTCCTTTTCAGGCTGCCTGATGTTATTTGAAATAAAATGAAATTACCTTCATCGCTTACCATTCCTACTTTTCTTGCTTATTATCGATATTTGAAACGTCGTTTTTTGCGTTTTATTGGTTTAAAAGGTCGCACCGCGTGGATTAGCGCGGCGGCTTGTCATACCCATTTCGCAGGCGCAAATCATCCTGAAAGCCCCAAACGACTTCAAGCCATTGAGCAAGCATTACGCCGCACCCACATTTGGGCGCGAATGCAAAAAGTGGAAGCTGGCGAAGTCAGCGACATTCAACTGGCGCGTGTTCATACCCGAAATTATATTAATAATTTGGAACATCAAACGCCTGACAACGGCATTTATAAAATCAATGAAGACACTTATTTAAATAAAGATACTTTTGCCGCCGCCAAACACGGCGCAGGGGCAGCCGTGCAAGCGGTCAATATGGTGATGAATCGTTATGCGAAAAATGCGTTTTGCGCCATTCGTCCGCCGGGGCATCATGCGTATGCTGACCGTGCAGGTGGATTTTGTTTTATCAATAATGCGGCGGTCGCAGCCATGCACGCGATTGCTGAATTTCGCTTGGAACGCATCGCCATTATTGATTTTGACCTGCATCACGGCGATGGCACGCAAGCCATTTTTCAAGATGATAAACGTGTTTTGTTTTTATCATCGTTTGAATCGCCGCTTTATCCCTTTTCAGGTACAGAACCAGCTCCTCATAACATCATCAATACCATTTTTAAAGCAGGCGATGGCAGCGAAACCTTCCGTGAACGCATTCGCGCCGAATGGTTACCCAAATTAGCCTCGTTTCGCCCACAACTCATCATCATCAGCGCAGGATTTGACGCGCATCGTGATGATGAATTAGGGCATTTGAATTTAACCGAAGATGATTTTGGCTGGCTGACCCATAAAATCATGTTGGTAGCAGAACGTCATGCCGATGGACGCGTGGTTTCCCTATTAGAAGGCGGCTACAATCCCAACAGTTTGGCTGCTAGTGTGAAAACCCATTTAGGTTGCTTGGTCAATGCCAGCCGTTTTAGCAGCAAAGAAAAGGCTACCTGAATATTTGCCAGAACGCGGCGTCTTGCCGCCGCACCCACGCCGTCTCCGTAGTGTAGGTAAGTGGCAAACTAAAAAATAAACCTTCAGGCAGCCTTTTAGTACACAACAAAATAAAAACATCGTCATTCCCGCGTAGGCGGGAATCCATTTTTAAATCTAATAAACTAATTTAAAACAACAATTTGCATTATTTAAATTTGGATTCCCGCCTACGCGGGAATGACGGCATATCTACTATTTCAGGCAGCCTGAATATCAGCACATACCAATTCCATGCTAAAATAAGCACTTTCATCGCCCTATTCTCTTTTGAACAAAGGAAAAATATTATGAAATTAAATCACTGGTTTACAGCAAGTTGCATGGCAATGGCTTTGGCGGCGTGTGGTGGTGGCAATAGCAGTAGCAGTAATGGCGGTTCATCTTCTGGTGCCGCGCCTGCCGCATCCACACCTGTTGCCGCCGCCTCATCAACCGATGGCAAAGTTTTGCGTATTGGCACCAATGCCGAATTTGCCCCATTTGAATCACTTAATGAAAAACAAGAAATTCACGGCTTTGACATTGATTTATTGAACGAAATGGCAAAAGCAGGCGGTTTCAAAGTTGAATTCAAACACACCCCTTGGGAAGGCATTTTTGCAGCCTTGGGCAATGGCGATGTGGACGTGGTGGCATCAGCCGTTACCATCACCGAAGACCGCAAAAAAACCATGGATTTCACCGACCCATACTACAAAATCACACAAGTCGTATTGGTTCCACCCAGCAAAAATGTGAAATCCGTAGAAGACCTGAAAAAATTGTCTAAAGTAGGCGTGGTATCAGGACAAACTGGCGATTTTGCGGCACAGAAAATCTTTGGTGCCACCAGCAACAACGTCGCACGTTTTGACACCGTTACCTTGCTCATCAAAGAAGTGGAAAATGGTGGCGTGGACGCAGCCATCAGCGACAGCGCGGTGCTTGCCAACTATGTGAAAAACAACACGGGCAAAGGCTTTTCTATTGTTCAATTAAATGATTTTGAAGAAGAAAACTACGGCTTTGCTGTTCGCAAAGGCGATGCAGAAACCTTGAATTTGTTGAACAGCTCACTTAAAACCGTGCGCGAAAACGGCAAATATCAAGAAGTGGAAAGCAAATATTTTGCAAAATAATATTTGATAAGAAAAGAGCCATTCTGAAATCAACCGAATGGCTCTTTTTGTATTTTCAGGCTGCCTTTCAGTACGCGACAAAAATGGAGCGGCGACGGCTCGTCGCCAAATATTTGAATTTCATCAAAATTAAATTGATGGCGTATTTGAAAAATGGCGACGAGCCGTCGCCGCTCCATTTTTGTCGTACATTAAAAGGCTGCCTGAATTTTTTACGGTGAACGCGGCGTCTTGCCGCCGCACCCACGCTTTAGGACGGTGGCACGAAACCGTGCGTTCTTCGTCAATCGTGGGCAAAGCCCACGCTACAGCCCATACTACGAAGAACGCGCCGTTCCGCGCCACCGTCCTAAAGCGTGGGTGCGGCGGTAAGACGCCGCGTTCCGTTTTTGATTCAAATATTTAAATCGTGCTGCCTTGCGCTTTAATTCGCTCAATAAAATTCGTCAATTTAGACAATGCCGACAAATACGCTTTAGACGTCGCCACCAAAACATCGGTATCTGCGCCTTGACCGTTTACCACTTTGCCATCTTTCGCCAAACGCACGGTGGTTTCGCCTTGGCTTTCTGTGCCTTCGGTAACCGCATTCACAGAATAAATCTGCAAGGTTGCGCCCGATTGCGCCACGCTTTCAATCGCTTTGAAAATCGCATCAACTGGGCCCGAACCTGTGGCTTCGGCACGATGCTCCACACCATCTACGCTGAACACAATTTCCGCGCGTGGCAATTCGCCTGTTTCCGTGATAATGCGTTGCGATACAAATTTGTAATGGTCTTGTGAAAAATTAGACATTTCGTCCGACACCAGCGCGTGCAAATCTTCATCAAAAATTTCACGTTTTTTGTCTGCCAATTCTTTGAAACGCGCAAACGCGGCATTCAATGCCTCTTCGCTTTCCAATTCAATGCCCAATTCTGCCAATTTGGTTTTGAACGCATTGCGACCCGACAATTTACCCAAAGTCAAACGATTTGCCGCCCAACCCACTGATTCAGCAGACATAATTTCGTAAGTTTCGCGGTGTTTCAACACGCCATCTTGGTGAATGCCTGATTCGTGTGAGAATGCATTCGCACCCACCACCGCTTTATTGGGCTGCACAGGATAACCCGTTACCGTAGAAACCAATTTAGACGCTGGCACAATTTGCGTGGTGTCAATGCCCGTTTCCAAACCGAAAACATCATGACGCACTTTCAATGCCATCACGATTTCTTCAATCGACGCATTGCCTGCGCGTTCGCCCAAGCCGTTTACGGTACATTCCACTTGACGCGCACCGCCTTGCAATGCTGCCAATGAGTTCGCCACCGCCAAGCCCAAGTCATTATGGCAATGCGCTGACCAAACCACTTTGTCGCTGTTGGGCGTTTTGGCAATCAATTCGCGGAAGAATGCTTCGGTTTTATGGGGGATTGAGTAGCCTACGGTGTCGGGAATATTAATGGTGGTCGCACCTGCTTCAATCACTTTGCCGCAAATTTCCGCCAAGAAATCAATTTCGCTACGCAATGCGTCTTCGCATGAAAATTCCACGTCATCGGTGTATTCTTTGGCGATTTTAACGGCTTTTACGGCATTTTCAATCACTTGCGCAGGCTGCATTTTCAGCTTATGTTCCATGTGAATGGGGCTGGTGGCAATAAATGTGTGAATACGGCGTTTGGGCGCAGGGGCGAGTGCTTCGCCAGCGCGGCGAATATCGCGTTCTACGGCACGACACAATGAACAAACCGTTGATTTGGTAATGGTTTTGGCAATTTCATTGACCGCCGCCCAATCGCCTTCGCTGGCAGCAGCAAAACCTGCCTCAATCACGTCCACGCCCATTTTTTCTAATTGGCGCGCCACGCGCAATTTTTCTTCTTTGGTCATGGCTGCACCGGGGGATTGCTCGCCATCGCGCAGGGTGGTATCAAAAATAATAACGCGGTTGCTTGTGTTCATCGTTTTGTCCAATTCGGGTTGTTGTTTCAAAAAAGCATTGATGTCTAATCGTTTGCCTTGTGCTTGCGCCAATTCGTGTAATTTTTGTAATTGGGCGAGCGGTAAAGAGCCGCGTGTGCGCCATTTATAAATGGCAGCGGTGCTGGCTGCATGGTCGGGGTCGTGCTGTTTCAAGGCTTCGGCAAGCGCGTTCACGCCACCAAAGTATTGAATTAAGCGGTCAATATCTAATTGCATATTCGGAGATGTCCAAAAATGAGCTTGAGTGGCATTATACTGTGTTTGGACATTTTAGCAAGATGCCAGCATCAAAAATTTGTCTAATTTTTAGAAAAATTTATTTTTATGGACAATTTGTCTAATTTAAAATCAGCCATCATTTGTTATAATCAAGTCATTAACCCGTATTAGGAATAAATATTATGTTGATTTTTCTAGATTTTGATGGCGTATTGCATTCTGCACACAGTCGCCCCAATGCAACTTTATTCAGCCAAATTCCGATTTTTGAACAATTTTTCAATCAAGCCGAATATGCAGATTGTCAATTTGTGATTTCATCAACATGGCGCATTAATCGGAGTTTAGATGATTTACGCGCCTATTTTTCGCCTGATTTTCGGCAACGCATGATTGGCACAACGCCTGTTTTATCGGGTTTAGGCAATATCACGGGCAGTCGTGAACGGGAAATTTTGGCGTGGTTACGCGATTTTCAGCGCGAACAAGAAACGTGGATTGCGCTGGACGATATGCGGAGCTATTTTGACGCATACGCACACCACGTTTATTTTTGCCAAGCAGGAACAGGTTTAACCGAACGCGATTTGCTACAATTGGCGCAACATATTGCCCAATTTGCAGCAAAATCAAATTAAATAATAAAAAGGCAGCCTGAAAACACGAAACCGCATTTTCAGGCTGCCTGAAATGAAAATTAACCTAAAACACCAAATTACAACGCATCAATCACCGCGTTCAATTTCGCGCTTGGGCGCATGGCTTGTGCGACTTTGCTTGCGTCCACAAAATAGTAACCGCCAACATCTACCGCTTTACCTGCACCGCTTGCCAATTCAGCCAAAATCTCGGCTTCTTGCGCTGCCAATTTTTCAGCTACTGGCGCGAAAGTCGCTTTCAATTCAGCGTCTTTGTCTTGCGCTGCCAAGGCTTGCGCCCAGTGTAACGCGATGTAGAAATGGCTACCGCGGTTATCCAATTCGCCTGCTTTGCGTTTGGGTGATTTGTCGTTCAGCAATAATTGCTCGGTCGCTGCGTCCAATGTGTCCGCCAATACCTGCGCTTTGGCATTGCCTGTTTTTTGCGCCAAGTGCTCCAACGACACCGCCAACGCCAAAAATTCGCCCAAGCTGTCCCAACGCAAATGGTTTTCTTCGTTGAATTGTTGAACGTGTTTCGGAGCAGAACCGCCCGCGCCTGTTTCAAACATACCGCCACCATTCATCAACGGCACGATAGACAACATTTTCGCGCTCGTACCCAATTCCAAAATCGGGAACAAATCGGTATTGTAATCGCGCAATACATTGCCCGTTACCGAAATGGTGTCCAAACCGTCTTTCATGCGGCGCAAGCTGGCTTTGCAGGCTGCTTCAGGTGCAAGAATTTGAATATCCAAACCATTGGTATCCAATTCTGCCAAATACACTTCAACTTTTTTAATCAATTCAGCGTCATGCGGACGGTTTTTGTCTAACCAGAAAATCGCTGGCGTGTTGCTCAAACGCGCACGATTAACCGCTAATTGCACCCAATCTTTCACAGGCGCGTCTTTGGTTTGACACGCGCGCCAAATGTCGCCCGTTTCCACATGGTGCGAAGTCAAAACATTGCCGTTTGCGTCAATGATTTCTACTTTGCCATCAGCTTGAATTTCAAAGGTTTTGTCGTGTGAACCGTATTCTTCGGCTTTTTGCGCCATCAAGCCAACGTTTGGCACCGTACCCATTGTGGTCGGGTCAAACGCGCCATTTTCACGACAGAAGTCAATGGTTGCGCTGTAAATGCCTGCGTAGCTGCTGTCGGGAATCACGGCTTTGGTATCTTGCGCTTTGCCTTCTTTGTCCCACATGCGACCTGAATTGCGGATCATCGCAGGCATAGATGCGTCCACAATCACATCGCTAGGAACGTGCAAATTGGTAATGCCTTTGTCGCTGTCCACCATGGCCAAACTTGGCGCGTTGTCGTAGGCAGCCTGAATGGCTTTTTCCACACCGGCGCGTGTTTCTTCGTCCAATTTATCCAAATTAGACAACAAATTACCAAAACCATTATTCACATTCACGCCAATTTCAGCCAGCTTGTCGCCATATTGCTCAAACACAGGCGCGAAAAACACTTTGACTGCGTGTCCGAAAATAATCGGGTCAGACACTTTCATCATCGTGGCTTTCATGTGCAATGAGAACAACACACCTTTGGCTTTCGCGTCTGCCACTTGTTCTTGCAGGAACGCCACCAAGGCTTTTTTGCTCATCACGGTTGCGTCAATGATTTCGCCAGCTTTCAAATTCAAAGGCTTACGCAATTCGGTTTGATTGCCTGATTGATCGGTAAACACGATTTTCACGGTTGTCGCGTCAGGAACGGTAACCGATTGTTCGTTATGGAAAAAGTCGCCCGATTGCATGGTGGCAACGTGTGATTTGCTGTCTTTTGTCCATGCGCCCATGCTGTGCGGGTATTTTTTGGCGAAATTTTTCACGGCTTTGGGGGCGCGGCGGTCGGAGTTGCCTTCGCGCAAAACTGGGTTTACCGCGCTGCCTTTAATGCGGTCATAACGCGCTTGAATTTCTTTTTCTTCATCGGTTTGCGGATTGGCAGGATAGGCAGGCACCGCGTAGCCTTTGGCGTTCAATTCCGCGATTGCCGCGTGAAGTTGAGGCATAGTCGCGCTGATGTTGGGCAATTTAATCACATTCGCTTCAGGCGTATTCACCAATTCACCCAATTGCGCCAAAGCGTCAGGAATGCGTTGGTCTTCGCGTACATATTCGGGGAAATTCGCCAAAATGCGACCCGCCAATGAAATATCCGACAATTCAAACGTGATGTCCGCGTGTTTGCCAAATGCGCGAACAATCGGCAACAGCGATTGAGTTGCCAAAGCGGGCGCTTCATCGGTGTGGGTATAGATAATGGTGGACTTGCTCATGTAAAACTCCTTGGTTTTGGTTTTTCTTGTGGGAACGTGTGTCAATGGATTGACACGGTTTTATTATGGCATATTTTGACGGAATTTTGCATAGGTTTACATCAGAATATTTGAATGGGGAAAGTGGCAGGTCGGGCATTGATGCTCGACACACCGTCATCTACGAAGAACGCACCATTCCGCGCCACTGCCCTAAAGCGTGGGTGCGGCGGCAAGACGCCGCGTTCTGGCACATTTCAGGCTGCCTTTCGGTACACGGCAAAATTTAAATAGCACAACATGGAACGGCGACGGCTCGTCGCCATTTTTCAAATCAATAAAATATTTCATTTTGATGAAATTCAAATAGTTGGCGACGAGCCGTCGCCGCTCCATTTTGGTCGTACATTTCAGGCTACCTGAATGTTTGATGAAACTGTGTGGGATTGGGCACAAATTGGTGAAAATTCGCTGTCTTGCTGGCATCATTTGGCAAATTCGCCTAAACTCTCGCCCATGACCATTTATACTCACTAAGGAATATAAGATGACCGATACCACTCCAGCTTGGCAAGCCGAATATGACAGCATTATGGCGGTGCGCCATCGCGATGATATTAATGATGTGATTATGCGCGTGCATCATCTGCGGACACAATATCCGAATGTGCGCGATATTGAGTTTTTATATGCAGGCGTATTAACACAAAATAATCAAATTAATCAAGCTATTGAAATTTTCAAACAGTTACCACAACCCGATGCAGAGGCTTTATCGCGTATTGGGATGTTGTATTATCAATTAAATGATATGTCCAGCGCATTAGATTATTTGGACAGAGCGGAACAGCTTGCTCCAAATGATATTAATATATTGATTAATCGAGGTTTTTTATTACAAACCAATGGCGATACCAATGGAGCAAGAACGCATTTTGAACGGGTATTGGCATTAGAACCGAATCATCAAGATGCGCTTTTCCGTTTGGCATGGATTGAAGCGCATGATGGTCAATTTCAACGCGCTTTGTCGTTTTATGACCGCATTCCCTATCATATTAGCGCACAAGAAACGGCGTTATTTTATCGCCATTATATAATGCCTCATCATCCTGAACAGATTACGCTTGCCGCGCAAAAAGTGGGAAAAATGCATTCGCAACGTCATCAACGTTATTATTCCAATATACCCAAAGCCGATGCCGCACGTTTGCCTGATAAGCCTTTGAAAATTGGTTTGGTATCGGCTGATTTGAAAAGTCATGTGGTTGGTTTTTTTATTGAAAGTTTGTTGTCTGGTAAAGCCACGCAGCAATATGAATGGTTTGCGTATTACAATCATACGGCTGATGATGCGGTGTCGCGCCATTTAAAAACGAAATTTAAGGCATGGCATGAGATTAAATATTGGGATTTGGAACGGATCATCAATCAAATTCGCGCTGATGGCGTGGATGTGTTGATTGATTTGTCGGGTTATACCAGTGGCGGACGTTTGGAAATTTTTGCAGCTCAAGCCGCACCTGTTCAAGCATCGTGGTTGGGTTATTTTGGTACAACGGGGCTGCCTGAAATGCAGGCGATTATTGCCGACCCTTATTGTGTCCCTGAAAATGAAGAATTTTTGTACACGGAAAAGGTGTACCGAATGCCCCATACACGTTTGTGTATGACCGCACCCAGTGCCACCGAAGTGGGACGTGTGGTAACAGGTAAATTGGGGCAACCTCAAACTCCTTCTGTATCAGTACAACCGCAATTTCATTTGCCAATTGAGCCTACGCCTGCTTTGAAAAATGGCTATATTACGTTTGGTTGCTATCAGAATTTTTTGAAAATTAATGATGAAGTTTTGAAAGTTTGGGCAAAAATTGCTCAAAGGCTGCCTGAAAGCCATTGGCATTTCCAAAACAGCCGTTTTCAAGAAGGCAGTGCCGATTTGGCGCAATTCAAGCAAAAATTGGAACAATTGAATTTTGATTTAAGCAAAATCACTTTTCATGGCAGCATGGGACGTCAAAATTATCTGTTGAATTATAATGAGGTGGACGTGATATTAGACACCTTTCCTTACACAGGTGGCACAACGACTGCAGAGGCTTTGTGGATGGCAACTCCTACCATTACTTGGGCAATGGCAGGCATGATTGCGCGTCAGGGCGAGCAAATGATGTGCGCCGCAGGTTTACCAGATTGGGTATGCCGTAGCGAAAGCGAATATATCGACAAAGCCGTGTATTGGGGACAACCCGAACATTTCGCCCAATTAAATGATTTGCATATGAAATTGCGTGGACAAGTTGCCAAATCGCCCTTGTTTAATACCGAGCAATTTGCGGCGGATTGGTGTGCTTTGATTCGCAAAATGTGGCGCGATTTTTGCATGGACAATAAGCAAGATTTTGGTTTAAAAATCAATGCTAAACCCATTTTGGTAGCAAGACCTAAAAAATAAACGATGAATATTTTCAGGCTGCCTGTTGTGATTTTTAATCACAGGCAGCCTGAAATTTTTTTGAAATCACTTCAATCACGCTTGACTTTAAAATGCAGCCAACTCACCGTATTCCAATGTAACAGTTGGCGCGTATCTTCCAACATCATCGGCGGCATGTGGTCGCCAACCAATAACACTTCCACCCCTTGCATTTCGGGCTGTTGTACCCATTGCGCCAAACCGTCAAAAAATTGCGTATGCAAACGCGCATTACGACATATTTCGCCATTATCAATCATACCAAACTGCATACAATCAAAACGCATATTGTGAATGTCGGGCAACGCATACGGTTGATGCGCGGTTACCGTAAGCCAGTAAATGAATAATTTTTCTGATGAATGCTGTTTCAATAATGGGCTAATATGCGCCATCATCGCGTTATCGCAAACGCTGTGGAATGTGATACAACGTTTCGCATCCGCAAACTGCTCGCCAAACAACGTTTGCTGAAAACCTGCTTTCGGATACCACGCCACGCGGTCATACAACAAACCACTCGCACCATGAATACCAATCGTGCGATAACCCTGTTTTTGCAAACGCATCGGCAAACAATGCTCAAACACCTTGTCGTCTAACAACGTAAATTGATACCCCGATTTCGCATAAAAATGACACAATTCACGCAATTCCCCGTTCACCGTTGAGCCGACAAATTGAAAATTGCCCTGTTCCAGCCATTCAAAACGATGTTGTTGTGCCGTTAATTGCTGCAATATTTGCTGTTGCGCGGCGGGATGCTTCAGGCTGCCCCACGATTCCACCACAATCAATAAAATCTTATCAGCATACGGCTGTTTTAATTGCGCGGAGGCTTGCGCTTGCTGTGCGCCGCTGGGCGTGATTTTTGGGACAGGGCGGCGCGTGAATGTCAAATCATCGCCCAACCATTGCCGATACAACCGCGCCTGACTGTGCAAATAATAATGATGATGTCGCCCCACAATCTCCACCGCATCCCGATATTTCCAAACCCCAAAATAAGGCGACACCGCCACCAACAGCACCGCCAACCCAGCCCAATAAAACCGATTCTGCCGCCCCGCCAACCACGACAAACCCATCGGCATCAACACCGCATACAACAGCATCAACCCAATTCCCAACAAATACGGCGTTGGCGTGACATGAATAAACGGCAAAAAATACTGAATCGCGTGAACGTCCAAAAACGGATAAATCTGCGCCGCCAGCATCAAACAATCCAGCGTAACCGCCAACACAAACGCCACACCAGCCAACGCCTTTCCCCACCAGCGCGGCAACCAAAACAGCAGCCCCACCCACACATAATCCACATTCAACAACGGACGCGACGTATGGCTCAACCACGCAATGCCAAACAACAGCACATTAGGCAACATCAAAAACAGCAACAGCCAAAACAATTGCAACGGTGTGATTTTCAAAAATTTAGGAATAATCATATAGAGTCGTTTCAACACAAATAAGACAAGGCAACAGCGACCGCCATGTACGAATCATACATAAAAGAGCTGGGCTG
>JBHARQ010000292.1:0-27921 GCA_041831015.1 Simonsiella sp.
CCGTCCACCATGCCGAAGTGGTGGCGCATAAAGTAGGCGAACCATTTGGTACGATTATTTTAGCGTTGGCAATTACCGTGATTGAAGTCGCATTGATTGTTTCCTTGATGGTGGCAGGGGGCGAAAACGCCGCCTATTTGGCACGAGACACCGTATTTGCAGCCATTATGCTGATTCTCAATGGTATTTTAGGCGGCTGCTTACTGATTGGCGGCTGGAAACACCGCGAACAAGTATTCGGCAAACAATCAGCAACCACCGCATTGGTTACACTGGTAGCCATTTTGGTTTTAACCCTAATTTTGCCGAATTTCACCACCAGTACCAAAGGCCCAACTTATAATGATGCCCAACTGATTTTTGTGGCGATTGCTTCCTTGGTGCTGTATGCCGCGTTTATCATGACCCAAACCGTGCGCCACCGCGACTACTTTTTGGCAGAAGACGATGACAAAAACCACCACGCCGAGCCGCCATCAATGAAAATCACCTTGGCGAGTTTGGGATTATTGCTGGTGTGTTTGGGGATTGTGGTCTTGTTGGCAAAGGCGTTGTCGCCAGCGATTGAGAGTATGGTGGTGTCTATGGGTGCGCCGTTGGCGTTGGTGGGGGTGATTATTGCGGCGGTGGTGTTGCTGCCAGAAGGTTTGGCGGCTTTGACGGCGGCATCGCGCAACCGTTTGCAAACCAGCATTAATTTAGGTCTCGGTTCCGCTTTGGCGAGCATTGGTTTGACCATTCCATCGGTGGTGATTGTCTGCTTGATGTATGATATCAATATGATTTTGGGCTTGGACTGGAAATCAATGATTTTGCTGGCGTTGTCAGTATTTACCGTGATGCTGTCGCTGAATCATGGGCGTACCAATATGCTGTATGGCGTGGTATTACTGGTGAATTTAGCGGCGTATGTATTTACCGTGATTGTGCCGTAATATTCAGGCAGCCTGAAGTTCTAGCGAACAAGATTTCAGGCTGCCTGAACCCATTTTGCGGATATTTTAACGGGAACGCGCGTCTTGCCGCGCACCACGCTTTGGGGTGGTGGCACGGAACCGTCCGCATTTCATCGCAACCAATGTAGCGTGGGCTATGCCCACGATGACAAGCAGCCTGAAAATAACGTGGATTAATCGTGGGCAATAGCCCACGCTACATTTTAGGCTACGAAGAACCCGCCGTTCCGCGCCACCACCCAAAAGCGTGGGGAGCAAGACGCCGCGTTCCCGTCAAATCTTCATCCATCATTACGCGATTAATGCGGCTTGCAATGTTGCCAAAGTTTGGCTGTCATCAAAACGCGCAAATGTGTGTAATTCGCTTGAACCTTGTGCTTTGTAAGACAGCGTGTTGCTGCTGTCTTGCCAAATTAATGCGGCGTCATTTTTGGCTAACAGTGATTCATCGCCCAATACATTTGTCCATTTAAATGTGCTGGATGAGCTGAACAATGATTTGCTGCCTGAAAAATCTAATTTATCAATAGCAGTTAAATCACTGATAATATTCATTTTTCCAGAAGTTAAATGGCTGGCATTAAATTTAAATGTATCGCTGCCACTACCGCCAATCAACACGGTTTGCGCTGAACCTGCGGTAAGCGTGTCGTTGCCACTGCCGCCGTAGATGATTTGCGCGACATGGCTGCCTGAAAGCGTGTCTTTGTCATGGCTGCCTGACTGAATTTTGCTGCCTGCGTCAAGCCACGTTTGCCACTCTTCATTGCTGGCAATGCCGAGATTGATGGCGTTACCGTTGGGTGTGTAATGAATGGTTTTGCCGTTCATTTGTGCGGTTAATTCAATGCCTTGTGCGCTGATAAATGCGCCTGTGTCGGTGGTTTTGGTGGCGGCTACGGCAAAATGTGTGGCGCGGTCTGCTGATAAGGCAACGGCTTTTTGTGCGGTTGTCCAATCTGCACCGAGTTCAATTTCCAAGCGGTCGGAGAAACCGTCTTTATCGGTGTCTGTGCCGTTGATAACGGTAGCAGATTTGACGGCTGTGCCAAGGTGGTTTTCTTGGACATCGGTTAAGCCGTCTCCGTCTGTGTCGTCATTAACATACCATTTATCTACACGGTAGCCTTTGGAAAAGATGGTTTCTAATTTGGCATGATTTTTAAAGAAATTATTTTTAAAGTGTTTATCAATCGAATCACCTGTAAATCCGTCAAGAACGGTGGTATTAGAATAACTACCTAATCCATCAAATACAATCGCAGTTGCAGTTGCTGCACCTGCTAAAACTGCTAAACCACCAAAAAACCAACCAAAAACAGGCACAGCACTTAAAGCAATACCCGCTGCCGTTAATCCTGCACCACCAACTGCATATTTAGCAGGCACATCGCCATAAGTAACCACATCACCTTTAATCACATACGAATCACTTTGATGTAAATTTTTTGGGTTGGTTTTATCGCTTAAATCTTGCCAAGTGGTTTGATACATTTGTTCAGCTTTATTCAATACACCATTAGCATTGGTTGTCAATTTGGCGGGGTTAAAAATAGCACTATGCTGAAATGCGGTTTTACGTTCTACAGTTTGTTGCATAGTATGTGAAGCAAAATATTGCGCCAAATAACCACCCAACGAATGACCTGTTGTGTACACTTTTTCGGGGCTGTATTTTGTCATCATATCGTTGGCAAGTTTTTCAAAATATTTCACTTCATCAATTAATTTGCCAATGCCCACGCCAATATCAGAAATAATATCTTTAATACCTTGTGTTCCGCGAAATGCCACAACAACATTTGTGTAGCTACCGTCTGCTTTTTTACCATTACCATAAATAGCAAAATCCAAGCCTGTGCGTTGTGCTGCACTTTCCAAAAGTGTCCAATTTTCAGTTAATTCACGGATATCAGCTTTTTGATAAAAATTATCTGAATTGTTGTTGATTTTATTAATAATTTCGGTTTTATCATCATTAAATGCCGCTTTTAGCGTAGCACTATCTTCATAAGCAACTGTCGCGAAAAAACGCAAATCACGCTCCGACACGTCCCAAGTATTGGGATTTTTGTCGTTACGGTCAATCACGCCATCGTTGTCGCTGTCTTTGCCGTAGGCTGCTTGAATATTGGCAGCGATTTTGTCTTTGCCGAATGTGGTTTCGTATTCGCTACGCAAGGTTTGTTCGCTCACGGTCGCGCTGTCTTTCAGGCTACGCATATTGAACGCGGTAGCGGTGCTGCCTGCAATATCTGCGGTTTTGCCTGTTTCGTACACGATTTGAGTGGTGGTAGGCTGATACACGGTAAAGGTGTCGCTATCGCTGTGTTGCGCGGTATTGCCTGCTTTATCGGTGGCAATGGCGGTTACTGTAATATGATTTGTCCCCATTTTGCTCATCAATTCATCGCCTGAAATGTCTAATTTCCAAGTGTTCCCCGACACGGTGGCGATTTTTTCTTTGCCATTGTTGAGTTTAACGCGAACTTGTACGGTGGCGTCTGCGTCCACATTGTTCAGGCTGCCTGAAATGGTAACTGTTTGCTTTTGTGTGGATAATTGGTCAGGTACATCATTGAGCGACACTTTGGGCGTGCTGATTTGCGTGTCCACATTCAGGCTGCCTGAAACGGTTTTGCTGCTCACCATTTTGTCGCCACGCATGGAAACTGCGGTAACAAAAATATCTTGCGTCCCCTGCTGGCTTGCCAAATCACGCCCTGCAATGTCTAGTGTCCAAGTATTACCTGATACGGTTGCCGAATGGGTTTTCCCATGAATCATCACCGCAACGGTGTTTTGCGTGGCGGTGCTGTCGGCTTTCAGGCTGCCTGAAAGGGTGAACGTTTGTGTTTGATTGGTTTGGTTAATGTTGGTTAATGGATTGAGCGATACGACAGGTGTGGCTAAATCAGATTCTGTGGTGTTATTGGTAGCATGATGATTTGAGTCGCCATTGCCCGAATTGCTACTGCTTGAACCACCACTACCCGAACCCGCCCCACCTGCCGCAACGCCAACACCTGCTAATAACATGACGCCACCAAACAATTTCCAGCCTATATTATTTTGGGAGGAAACCATGGCTGCTTTGACAGGCGCGGTGCTTTCCACGACTATGGGTGTCATGATTTCACCTGTAACTACTGTGTTTTCAGGCAGCACGGTGATATTGGGTTGGCTGGGAATGGCTGTTTCCAAATCAGATGTATCAAATAATTCGGCAGCGCGGCGTTTTTTTTCGTTTTCATCTAATTCTAGTGGTTGTAAAGCGATTTCACCTGTTGAATTAGTAGATTGGTGATGGGAAATGGGTTTTAAAATTTGTTCGCTCATTGAAATAGATTTCCTGATAAATTAATTTATTTAATATGAATAAATAGCAGCTTAACAAAAGTAAATGTTTAAATCAATAAAATATATCGGATAACAAGCCAGTAAGCGTAGGGTGAACATTGATGACTACCCATTCTACGAAGAACGCGCCGTTCCGCGCCACCACCCAAAAGCGTGGGTGCGGCGGCAAGACGCCGCGTTCTGGCAAATTAAGGGGAATCTATCCATGCCCAGCCGTATTGTTGGCTGATGTCGTGCCATTGGTCTAGGCGTTCTTTCAGGCTGCCTGAAGGTTCGGACGTTTCCGCCCACAGCCATAAAATGACAGGGACGCCAACGTTTGCCAGACGGCGTATGGTGCCACGGTCGGGCGTTTGGGCTGCGCGAATGGCTACCAGTAGTTGGACGGATTGTCCTGTGGCGCGTTTGGCTAATTCTGCCCATTCATCTCGGCTGGCAATGACGCCGTAGTCTAGCCATTCGTGTCCGAGTTGGTGTTGGTACCATTGGGGTTGGGGTGGGGCGATGTCTATAGCGATTGCCCAGTATTGGTTGGCGGTTTGGCTTGGCACGGGTGGGGAAACGCGGATGGGGTCGGGGGTGTAATCGGAATCGTTGTCCACAATGCGGCGTTGCCATTTTTGGGTAATGTTTTGGTAATAGGGCAAGTTGAGATTGAGTTGGGGCGGATGGCGTTTGGTTTGCCACGCGCTGATTGCCCATGCGATGAGTCGCGGTACGATGCCGTAACACAGTAAGCTGCCCAGCAGTAATCCGCCCCAAGCGGCGGCATTGACTTCGTCTAATTGGTTTCGGCTGGCTAATACGGCGGCGGTGTTGGGGACGTCAAAGCCGAGTTTTTCAGGCAGCCACGCCAGTAATTGGATTAATCGGGTAAAGGTTTCGTGGCTTAATAGGGTGCTTTCCCATGTGAAACGGTATTGGCGCACGAGTAACAGCAATAGTGCGGCAATAAACATGCCCAGCAATCCTGATAATGCGAGTTGATGGGTTACCACGTTTTGACGCCATGTGGTGTAGGGGCGAAAATTGGGTTCGTGTTCTAACTGCATCATGGCTTGATGAACGGTATCGTTGCGTCCGATGAGTTGGAATAATGATGAAATGGGATAATAAGATGGTCGGCGCAAAATGATATTAGCCAACCAAATGATTAACATAATGGTATTGACGCCCAACACGCCAATCAGCAAAACGAAAAAATTCACAGCCGATTGTTGCATCAAACCATAAGTGCTGACAAATCCCAATACCGCCCAAATCGCTAATGCTGCATAAAACAGCCATTGGCGGTGGCGGTGGTGTTGCTGCAAGCGGTCGGCGAGGGCGTGATTGCGGTCAATAAGGGTGGCGCGGCGGTGGAGTTTGTCGCTCACGTTGCCATCAACTTGGCGTAATTGGGCGGTGATGGCGGCTGGGTCGGTGGGGAAAAGGTGTCCGCGTTGTTCTAGTAATCGGACAAGTTCGGTTAATTGATGGGTCATCATTTAAATTTTTATAAATGGGTTAATTTCAGTATCACGATAAAAAATCAAATAAGTGGTGATTTGACGGTTTGTATATCAATATATTTTTAGACAGCTTTTTAATACACGACAAAAATGGAGCGGCGACGGCTCGTCGCCATATTTCAAACACTCCACAAATTTCATTTTGATGAAATTCAATAATTGGCGACGAGCCGTCGCCGCTCCATGTGGCACGATTTCAATTTTGTCGTGTACTTTAGCCCTTAAATATAGCCATATAAATAAAACACTAAAAACACCGCAATCATCAATAAGCACACCAACACTACGATTAATAATGACACCAACCATTTTGGCTCTTCTTTGGCGGGAGGCGGTGGGGCTTCGGGTTCGGGTGGTGGTGGCGGCGGTGGGGTCGGGCGAACTTGTGGCGCAATCGGTGATGGACGTTTACCGCGTTGGATTTCGGGGACGGTGCGGATTTGTTGGACTTCTCGGCTGCTGTCGTTGTCGGGCAATGCGCTGGAGGCTGCTACGACGTATTCTTCATCGGATTGGGCTTGTTCGGCTAATTTGCGGGCTTGGTTGTAAAAGGCTTCGCCTGTGGCACTATTACCTGCGATGTTGCGGACGGTGCGAATGCCGCGCAATAGGTCGCATTCAAACCAGTCTTGGTTGTGGTCGGGATTGACGCATTCGTCTGCGAGTTCGTCATGGATTTTTTGTAGTTGGCTTTTGGGATAGGGTGTCCGTAAAGCGTATTGTAATTCAAATGGATAGGGTAATTTGATGCCTGAATTGCCGTATTGGCGTAACAGGGCTTCGGGGTCGGTTTCCGAACAGCCGATGGCAAGCCAATCGGGAACGGATTGATTGCTGAGTATGTAAATCCAGCCTTTCATTTTGATTTGTCCTTTTTGGTTTGTATGGTCAATTTAAATAAGAAGTGTAACTATGGAGAACGCGCCGTTTCGTGCCACACCCTAAAGCGTGGGTGCGGCGGCAAGACGCCGCGTTCTGGCAAATATTAGTTTGCTGTGAGGGTGGTGGCGTATTGTTCGGCTTCGGCGCGGATTTGGGCGTCCAAGTCTAGGAGTGCGTCAATGCTGTTCAGGCTGCCTGTAGGGTGTTTGGTTAGGCTGTGTTCGACTACTCGTGCGATGTCGGTAAAGCGGATTTGTCCGCGTAAAAAGGCGGCAACGGCAATTTCATTGGCGGCGTTTAAGACGCATGGTGCTGAACCGCCTGCGTTCATGGCATCGTAGGCAAGTTTGAGACAGGGATAGCGTGCGAAATCGGCTTCGGCAAAGGTTAAGCTGGTTAGGGTGGCAAAGTCTAATGCGCCCACGCCTGATGGGATGCGTTCAGGTAGTCCCAAGCAGTAGGCAATGGGGGTGCGCATATCGGGTTTACCCATTTGTGCGAGTACGGAACCATCGTTATAGCGCACCATGCTGTGTATCACGGATTGGGGATGGATGACGACTTCGAGTTGTTGTGGTGGGCAGTTAAAGAGCCAGTGGGCTTCTATCAGTTCCAAGCCTTTGTTCATCATGGTGGCGGAATCTACGGAGATTTTGTGTCCCATTGACCAGTTGGGGTGTTTGATGGCTTGCGCGGGGGTGATGTCGGGCAAGGCGGCTAAATCGGTATGTAGGAAAGGCCCACCTGATGCGGTCAGGATAATGGATGTGATGCCGTGCGCGTTCAGGCTGCCTGAATAGTCGCGCGGTAGGACTTGGTAAATGGCGTTGTGTTCGCTGTCAATGGGTAGGACGGTTGCGCCGTGTTGTTTGGCGGCGTCCATAAATAGGTTGCCTGATACAACGAGGGTTTCTTTGTTGGCTAGATAGATGGTTTTGCCAGCTTGTGCGGCTGCCAATGCTGATGGTAAACCTGCCGCGCCCACAATGGCACACATCACGCCTGTTACTTCGTTGGCGGTGGCGATGTCAATGAGGGCTTGTGCGCCATGTAAGACTTCGGTGGGACAGGATTGGGTGGCGAGTAATTCGCGTAATTGTTCGGCACGAGTGGCATCGGCAACCACGGCAAATTGGGGACGATGTGTGAAACATTGTTCTGCCAATTTGTCCACTTGGGTGTGTCCTGCCAATGCGAAAATTTGGAAACGGTCAGGATGTCGCGCCACCACGTCTAATGTGGAAATGCCAATGCTGCCTGTGCTGCCGAGAATGGTTAAAGTTTGCATGATGATGTTTTCTGTCGGGATAATCAATAGGTGGAATTATAACGCAAATTGTTCGGCTGCCACCGTTTTTAGCGTGGGTGCGGCGGCAAGACGCCGCGTTCTGGCGAGGTTTGGGGAATGGGTTTTCAGGCAGCCTTTCAATACACGACTTTTTTTGAAAGGTTATAGCTAATTCACTTTTAAACCGCTACAGCGTTGGCTCGCCTTGCTGTACTACTTGTACTATCTGCGGCTCGCCGCCTTGTAGCGATTTAAAATTAAATCAGCTATAGCTGAATATTTGCCAGAACGCGGCGTTGCGCCGCCGCACCCACGCTGCGCCCGTTGTGATGGGAGGTGGTTTATTTAATGGGGGGATGACTATTTATTTTCAGGCAGCCTGAAGTTGAAATTTCCTATATAAGTCATTGAATTAATATTAATATTAAGCTATAATCCGCATCTTAATTTTCAATCTATTTATTTCATAAAGAAAAAGGAAACCGTATATGCCGAATATTAATATTGCTTTTATGATTATGGCGATTTTGCTGTTTGTCAGCGTGATTGCCAGCCGTATTTCGGCGCGGTTGGGGATGCCGTTGTTGTTGGCGTTTTTGGGTGTGGGGATGTTGGCTGGCGAGGAGGGCATTGGCGGCATTGCGTTTCATGATTTGACGGCGGCTACGATTGTCAGCCAACTAGCTTTGGCGATTATTTTGTTGGACGGCGGCTTGCGGACGAAATTGGAAACGTTTCGTATTGCGCTGAAACCTGCGGCGGTGTTGGCAAGTTGGGGGGTAATTGCCAGCGTGGCATTGTTGGGCGTGTTTGCCATGTTTTATTTGGACGTGGATTGGAAACTGGGTTTGTTGATGGCGGCGATTGTGGGCTCAACAGATGCGGCGGCGGTGTTTTCATTGTTGCGGAATAGTGGCGTGCGTTTGCATGCGCGGATTCAATCTACTTTGGAATTGGAAAGTGGGATTAATGATCCGATGGCGATTTTATTGGTATCGGTGTTTATCAGTTTGATTGTGAAACCGATTGAAACGACATTGGGTTCTACTTTAATGATGTTAGTGACTCAACTGGGTTTGGGCTTGGTGTTTGGTTTGGTGGCTGGGAAGTTGTTGGCGTTGTTATTGGCGCGAATTCGGTTGGCGGAAGGTTTGTATGCGTTGATGATTGCATCGGGTGGTTTATTATTATTTGCGGTAACGAATTTGTTTAATGGCAGTGGTTTTTTGGCGGTGTATTTGGCAGGTGTGATGGTGGGTAATGCGCGAAATTCTTCTACGCAACATGTTTTGAATGTGATGGATGGTTTGGCGTGGTTGGCGCAGGCGGCGATGTTCTTGGTATTGGGTTTGTTGGTAATGCCATCTCGGATGTTGTCGCATGGTTTAGATGCGTTAGTGATTGCGGGTTTTTTGATGTTGGTGGCGCGTCCGTTGGCGGTGTGGTCGTCTATTAAGTGGTTTAAGTATTCGCGTAAGGAATTGGCATATATTAGTTGGGTGGGGTTGCGTGGTGCGGTGCCGATTACGTTGGCAATTATGCCGATGATGTCTGGGGTGCATAAAAATGACGCGCAGTTGTTGTTTGATGTGGCGTTTGCGGTAGTCATTTTATCTTTGTTAATTCAGGGAACGACGATTCCTGTGTTGGCGAAAAAATTGGGCATGGTATTACCTGAAAAGCCTGAACCTTTGGACAATCGTGAAGTGTGGTTGGCAGATAAATTAGCGGTGAATTTGTTGTCATTTAAAGTGGCAGCAGGTTCGGATGCGGAAAACAGCCATCCTTACGCCATGACGCGTCAGTTCCCCGATGGGCGATTGTTTGCGCTGATTCGCAATCATGAAACGATTAATGTGCAAATGTCCACACAAATGATGGTGGGCGATGTGGCGTGGTATGTGTTGCCCGAAAGTGCAGGCGATGAATTTGCATTGCAATTTTCCAGCGCAGACAATCAGTTAGATGAACAATTATTCTATGGCGAATTTGAAGTGAAACCCGATGTGAAAGTGGGAGAATTGGCATTTGCCTATGGTTTGAAAGTGGATGAAGGGGTGGCTGATAAAACATTGTTGGAAGCATTCCGTCAGTATTTCGGCGATGTGCCTGTGGCAGGCGATAGTTTGGACTGGGACGGCGTGCGCGTGATGGTGAAGGCATTGGACGAGCATAGTTATGTGAAAACGTTTGGTTTGAAATTGCCTAGAAAATAATGAGAAAATCAGATTAGGCAGCCTGAAATGCTTGAATTCAGGCTGCCTGATGTTAAAATTCAGGTCATTAATTAATTTATTGGTAAGAAAGTTCACAATGAAATGTCGTCTTACGCCATTGGTGTTGGCAATTTCTTTGGCATTCCAGTCTTATGCGGCGCAAGCAGATGTGGTGGATAAACAAGTTTTAAAAGCGGTGGGTGCGCGTGTTGCCATCGAAGCCGTTGACCATGCCGTAGGGCAATTATCCCAGCCCACCGCCCCCGAAACCACTGAAACCAAGAAAAAACGTCAGTGGAAATTTTGGCAATCCAAAAAGAAACAGCAATCCATCGGCGAAACATCACCCGTAGCCCATACGGTATCCGAATTAAACTCGGAACAAATTCAGGAAAAATTAAATCATTTGAAATTATCATCTGAATTAAGTGCCGAAATTGACCGCAAATCATCTACCCATCTGTCCACAGTCAAACAAGGGAAGAAAAAGACCACCCGTTCACAAACCGCTCAATCTTCCGTTAATCAAATTAAACAGACTGATGACGATACCCTTTCAGGCAGCCTGAATACGCAGGACACTGCCCCAAAAACACGTCCACAAACCACAACCAAACAAACAGATAATACAGACAGCAACACCCTTTCAGGCAGCCTGAACACACAGGATGCTGCCCCCAAAGCACGTCCACAAACCACAACCCAAAATACAGATAATACCCATCCTACCAACAGCGACACCCTTTCAGGCAGCCTGAATACCGAACCAACCGCCGAAACCGAGCCAGCCAAAAAGAAAAAAAGCTGGAAATTCTGGAAAAAAGACCGCGAACGCCAAACCGCTGATGAGCTTGCCGAAACCGAGAGCGAACCCGAACTCACCCCCAAATACCCCATTCAAGTGAATACCGAACGCGCTGAAATCACACAATTATTAGAACAACATCTGCCCGTGATTAGCTATCAAAAACGCGAAGAAATGGACGATGAACAAATCAGCTATCTGATTGAAGATACACCCAAAGATGTTCAAAACCTAGTGCGTACCGAAGGCTATTTCAATGCCAAAACACGCATCGCCCCACAACCCGACACCAAAGGCTATGAAGTCAACGTTGCCTTGGGCGAACAAACCGTTATTGACAATGTCAATGTGGCAATTATTGGCGATGTTTTACAAGACGATAATTTAGCAACCTATTATAAACAAGCATTTACAGGTTGGAAATTGCCTGTAGGAGCGACTTTCCGTCAAGAAGATTGGTCGGCGAGCAAAGTCAGCGTATTATCAGCCGTTACCCGCAAAAAATACCCACTAGCACGTTTGGCAAAAACCCAAGCCACCATCAACCCCAACACCCAAAAAGCCGACTTAAATGTCTTGGTCGATAGCCACCAACCCATCTATTTTGGTGAAATGGAAATCACAGGACATCAACGCTATCCTCAATCCGTGATTAGCGGTTTGGCAGATTTTAAAGCAGGCGATGATTACGATTTAGACAAATTATTAGATTATCAACAAGCATTAGAAAACGACAGCCACTATTCAGGTGCATCAGTCCAAGCCGATTTTGATGCCATGGTGGATAACCGCGTGCCTGTTAAAGTCCAAGTTTCTGAAGTCAAACGACAAAAAGTCGAAGCAGGTTTACGTTTTGATTCTGAATATGGCTTGGGCGGACAATTAGGCTATGACCACTACAACTTATTCAATCGCGGTTACATTGGCTCCATCTCCATCGAAGCCGACAAATACCAAACCATCACAGGTATCGGTATCAGCCAGCCGCGTGATGCAAAAGGACGCTATTTCACCAGCAATTTAACTTATGACCGCAGCACCACCCAAAGTTTAGAAAAACGCGCCATCAGCACAGGCATTTGGCATGTACAAGATAAAAATGACACCGAATGGCGTTTTGGTTTGGAATTTTTAGGTGAAGATACACGCGTCCCCGATACCAATATTGAATTGGGTCGCAGCTTTGCCACCATGATTACCGCACAATGGAAAAAACAAAATCTTGAAACCCAAATGCGCCCCCAAAACGGCTATTACGCCGATGTGAAACTGGGCAGCACATTAGGCAAACTCGGTTCATCAGCCATGATGGCACGTGGTCTAGCCAAAGGTGCCTACTATTTCACCCCCGAAAACACCCGATTAGGAACCATTGTTGCGCGTGGCAACATCGGCTATGTATATACCAACGAAGACAATGCCAACGGTATGGTACCCACCAGCCTCATGTTTCGTACGGGGGGTGCCAGCACCGTGCGCGGTTACGAATTGGACAGCATTGGTTTGAATATTCCCAATAGCAGCACCGTATTACCTGACCGCGCGATGGCAGTTGCCAGCTTTGAATACCAATATCCCATTCAGAAAAAGCTGGCAGGGCAAGAATTTGCCGTTGCACTGTTTCATGATGTGGGTGGCGTATCACGCACCTTTCAAAATATTCAATGGAAACATGGTACAGGGCTGGGTTTACGCTGGTTTAGCCCGATTGCGCCATTTTCATTTGATTTTGCCTATGGGCATCAAGACAAAAAATTACGTTGGCATATCAGTTTAGGGACACGGTTTTGATGTTCAAGCATTTCAGGCTGCCTGAAATATTGGGCGCGGTTATTTTGACGGGAACGCGCGTCTTGCCGCGCACCACGCTTTTGGGTGGGTGGCGCGGAACCGTGCGTTCTCCGTAGAACGGTCGGTCGGATTCCTGAATCCGACTTACCACCCACCATTACAACGGGCGCAGCGTGGGTGTGGCGGCGCAACGCCGCGTTCCCCCAAAAAAACACCACACCATTAAAAAAGCTGCCTGAAACCAATCTTCAGGCAGCTTTTTTATGAAAATCACAGGCGAGACGATAAGCCGAGTTTTGTCGTTGGACAGTCATTCCTCTAGGCGCATCATCGCTGATACGCTCAAGCAACCTACCCGAACACTCGGCGAGCAGCGTCATCGTGTTCTGTTTGGTCTTGCTACAAATGGGGTTTAGCCTGCCGCAGTCTGTTACCAGTTGCGCGGTGCGCTCTTACCGCACCTTTTCACCCTTACCTGTGCTGTCTGTGCGACAGCCATCGGCGGTTTAGCTTTCTGCTCCACTTTCCGTCGTGTTACCACGCCCAGCCGTTAGCTGGCATTTTGCTCTACGTAGCTCGGACTTTCCTCCCCGCAAGCCTTACGCGTTGCGCGGCGACTGTCTGTCCCACCTGCAACTGCCGATTATACGCCACAAAATCAAATTATCAAACAAAATAAATTGCCTAGATGCCCTAAAGTGTGGTATAAAGCACGTTTTCATTTTTAATTATTAGTTTGGAGCAACAACATGGCACGAGTTTGCAAAGTAACGGGTAAACGCCCGATGTCAGGCAATAACGTATCACACGCTAACAATAAAACCAAACGTCGTTTTTTGCCTAATCTGCAATCACGTCGTTTCTGGGTAGAAAGCGAAAACCGTTGGGTGCGCTTGCGCGTATCTAACGCGGCTTTGCGTACCATTGACAAAAATGGTATTGACGCTGTTTTGGCTGACCTGCGTGCAAGCGGCGAAGTTATCTAATTATTTAATTTATAAGGATATTTATCATGCGCGATAAAATCAAATTGGAATCATCAGCAGGTACTGGTCATTTCTACACCACCACGAAAAACAAACGCACAATGCCTGGCAAAATGGAAATCAAAAAATTTGACCCAGTTGCTCGCAAACATGTGATTTACAAAGAAACTAAATTGAAATAATTTCAATCTGTTTAATACAAAAAAGCCCATATTTCATTGTGAAATGTGGGCTTTTTTGATTTTAAAACCGTTTTTGATTGACGGGAACGCGGCGTTGCGCCGCCGCACCCACGCTTTTGGGTGGTGGCGCGAAACCGTCCGCACTTCATCGCAACGATGTAGCGTGGGCTTTGCCCACGATGACAAGCAGCCTGAAAATAATGCGGGTTAATCGTGGGCAAAGCCCACGCGACATTTTAAGCTACGAAGAACGCACCGTTCCGTGCCACCAACTCAAAAGCGTGGTGCGCGGCAAGACGCGCGTTCACGACCAAATCACCGCACACCCTCATTTCCCATGAAAATAATCATAAATTTTCTCCGCCAACGCCATGCTAATGCCGTCCACGCTCGCCAAATCGTCCACGCTCGCTGCCTGAACACCACGCAATCCCCCAAATCTCATCAACAATGCCGCTTTGCGTTTCGCGCCCACACCCGCAATGTCGTTTAATGACGTGGTTACTCGCGCTTTGTCGCGCTTGGCTCTCATGCCTGTAATCGCAAATCGGTGGCTTTCATCTCGCACGGTTTGCAATAAATGCAACGCTGGGCTGTTTTCAGGCAGCCTGAATTGTTGGTTTTGAAACGGCAAAATCAATTCTTCCAAACCCGCTTTGCGCTCCACGCCTTTGGCAATGCCAATAATCGGAATGTGCAAACCCAATTCCGCCCACACTTCCACCGCCATGCGAACTTGTCCTTTGCCACCGTCAATCAACACCGCGTCTGGAAAACGCACGTTTTCGCCTTGCGCGGCTGCCTGAACCATTTTGCCATAGCGTTTGGTCAGCACTTCGCGCATGGCGGCGTAGTCATCGCCTGCTTTGGCGGTGGTAATGTTGTAGCGGCGATATTGGCTGGATTGCATGGCGAAATCATCGTACACCACGCAACTGGCTACGGTGGCTTCGCCTTGCGTGTGGCTGATGTCAAAGCATTCTAATCGGCGCAATTCGGTTTCAGGCAGCCCGATTAAGTTTGCCAATGCCGCAACACGCGCTTGTTGGTTAGCATTTTGTAATTGGTGCTGCGACAAAGCGTGTTCGGCATTGCGGATTGCCATATTCAGCCAAACTTTGCGCTCGCCACGTTCTGCGTTGGCAAAAATCATCGGTTTGCCGTGTTCGGTGTTGAGTGCGGTTTGCAAATTTTCAGGCAGCCTGAAATTGCCAATCAACACATCGGGCTTGGGTTTACCCAAATAATGTTGCGCAACAAAGGCTTCGGCATAATCTTGACCGTTTGGGTTGGGGTCGTGGCGCGTGTCGGGGAAGAAGCTGCGGTCGCCAACGTGTCGTCCACCGCGAATGCTCACCCAATGTAAACACACGCCACCACCGCCCACCACCAGCGCAACAATATCAATATCACTTTGATTTTGTTTGGCATTACTGTCAATAAATTGCTTGGATTGCACCACCGCCAAAGCTTGAATTTGGTCGCGCAATTTGGCGGCGGTTTCAAAATCCAAATGTTCGGCAGCCTGAAACATTTGCCGTTCTAAATCTTTGAGCAAATCAGCCGTTTTGCCGTTGAGAAACGCGGTGGCGTGTTGAACCTGTTCGCGGTACTCGTCAGCCGACACCGCACCTACGCAAGGCGCAGCGCAACGCTTGATTTGGTGTAACAAACACGCACGGTCGCGGTGGGCAAACACGCTGTCTTCACAAGTGCGTAATTGGAACACTTTTTGCAAAATCTCAATGCTATCGCGGACAGCATAGCCATTCGGATACGGGCCAAAATACTGATGTGGCTTTTTGGGCGTACCGCGAAAATAAGCGAGTTTGGGGAACTCGTGTCCGCTCAACATCAAATACGGATACGATTTATCATCGCGGAACAAAATATTGTATTTGGGCGACAACGATTTGATTAAATTATTTTCTAAAATCAAGGCTTCGGCTTCGCTGCGCGTGAGCGTGATTTCCACACGCGCCACTTGTTTGAGCATGAGTTGAATGCGGGGCGAGTGGTCATTTTTTTGGAAATAGCTGGACACGCGGCGTTTCAAATTCACCGCTTTGCCAACGTACAACACGGTGTCATCGGCAGCTATCATGCGGTACACGCCCGATGAATGGGGGAGCGATTTTAGGAAAATATCGAGATTAAATTCAGACATTTTTAGATAGGGACAATGTGTCCAGCAAATAAAAGAATATTATTTCAGGCTGTCTGAAAAGATACAATCAGCAAATGAAATTATTACAAAATAATGGACGTAAAAAAATCCGCTAACTAATCATTAGCGGATTCTTTGAATGTGGTGCCCAGGGTCGGACTCGAACCGACACACCTTGCGGCGGGGGATTTTGAGTCCCCTGCGTCTACCAATTTCGCCACCTGGGCTGGCGTTGAAGATTCGAATTATACAGGTAACTAAAAAAACGTCAAGCACACCCATTCATCATAAAAAATAATCTCATGATTTTAAAATTAATATTCTTAAAACTTTTCCCAAGTTATCCGTTAAAATAGCCCCCACTTTGATTTTTACACAGGACAAAACAAAATGTATATCGCCAAAAAACGAGCTTGGCTGCCATGGGTAATGGTGGCGGCGGTGTTGTGCGTGGTCATATTTTTATTTAGCCAACTACGCGATGTATTGATGCCATTTATCACGGCGGCGGTGTTGGCATATATTTTAAACCCCTTGGTCATGTCATTAGAACGGCATGGCATTCGCCGTGGACGCGCATCAATGTGGGTGATGGGATTTGCCTTTTTTATTTTAGTGGGTTTACTGTTGGTGATTGTGCCGATGCTTGCCAAGCAAATTCAATCCATTATTGGCAAATTACCGATGTTGGTGGATTTTGCACAAAAATCAGCATTACCTTGGTTTCAAAGTAAATTCGGTTCGTATGTTTCATTAGATGAGCAAACCGTGGTGGCTTGGCTGCGTGATAATACACAAAATATTCAGGCTGCCTTGCAAAAAACCATGATGGTTTTAATGACGCAAGGCAGCTCCATTGCAAGTTGGGTGGGCAATATTGTGTTGCTGCCTTTGCTGCTGTATTACTTTTTGCTGGACTGGTCGCGCTGGGAAAGGGGATTGGAAACCATGATTCCGCGCCGTTATGTGGCAACTTATTCACGCATTGCAGGCAAATTAAACCGCGTTTTGGGTGAATTTTTGCGTGGTCAATTAATGGTCATGATTATCATGGGCTTATTATACGGTTTGGGCTTGATGACGGTGGGGCTGACATCGGGTTTTGCCATTGGTATGGTGGCAGGGATTTTGGTGTTTGTGCCGTATTTGGGGGCGTTTACAGGTTTATTATTGGCGACATTGGCGGCAGTATTGCAATTTGGCTCGTGGTGGGGCGTGTTATCGGTGTGGGTGGTGTTTGGTGTGGGACAATTTTTGGAGAGCTTTTTTATTACGCCCAAAATTGTGGGCGACCGAATTGGTTTATCGCCGTTTTGGGTGATTTTTTCATTGATGGCGTTTGGTAGTTTGTTGGGGTTTGTGGGGATGTTGGTGGCGTTGCCATTGGCGGCGATTTGTTTGGTGCTGCTGGATGAGGGGAAAACGGTGTATTTGAAAAGCCAGTTTTATCGCAAGATTTAAATTTCAGGCAGCCTGAAACCTTTGCAAAAGCATCTAAAACAAAGTCAATGACATCAATGGAGCGCGGACGGCTCGTCCGCTTGGTTGATTTGATTAAATTCTTATTTCGGTTTGTATCAAAATGCGGACGAGCCGTCCGCGCTCCATGAGTTTTGCAAAGGTTTCAGCCTGAATCGTTTGCAGTTTATTTGACGGGAACGCGCGTCTTGCCGCGCACCACGCTTTTGGGTGCGTGGCGCGGAACAGCACGTTCTTCGTAGAACGGTCGGTCGGATACTTGTATCCGACATTTTTTTTGATTGTCAGAAAAATATTGGATTTAAGAATCTGTCCCGCCATTCTATGGAAAACGCACCATTCCGCGCCAGTAACCCAAAAGCGTGGGTGCGGCGGCAAGACGCCGCGTTCTGGCGAATTCACCATTTTGTTTGGGGTTTAGCCGAGCCGCCGTGCCGCCATGATTTTGCCCATTTGGCGTAATATGGGTTCGGGAATGTGTTGTTTGCCTAGCTCAAATAGTTGTTCTTCTTGGGGAATGTGCTGGGCGTAGCCATCGGTAAATTGTTGGATGATGTGGGCATCGGGGGCGATGCGTGTGCCGTTTAGGGTGTCTTGGAGTTGGGCGTGGAGCGTGTCCCAATGTTGATGTAATTCAATGTGTTGCTGCTCTAGCGCGTCAATGGTGGCTTGGGCGGCGGGGTGGTATTGGGCGAGTGCTGGGAAGAAGTTTTGTTCTTCATCGGCGTGATGCAGGGGCGCGGCGCGGTTGAAGTAGGTGGTAATTTGGGCAATGGCTTGTTGGGCGGCGGTGTTGCAGCCGTGTTCGGCGAGGTAGTCGGGCAATCGTTGGAGTTGTTGGCAAAAGTTTTTGACTTTGCCATGGCAGGCGTAGAGCATTTCTATGGGGTCGTCCCATGTGGGGGCGGTTTGGGTGTTGAATGGATTGAGCATTTTGTTTGTCCTAGTGATTTTGAAAAATAGTTTGTGGGGAAATGGGTTGAGTGAGGGGAATGGCGGTTAAATGGCTCAAAGCTGCCTGAAATGTGTCAAACGGCATGAGTTGTGAACCAAAACGGCGTAAATGTTCGGTATCTTGTTGGCAATCAATGAGTTTGACGCCTAATTGAGCAAGAAAGGGAACGGCGTGGGCAAAGGCAATTTTGCTGGCATCGGCTTGATGGGCAAACATGGATTCGCCAAAAAAGACGCTGCCTATTTGAACGCCGTATAGTCCGCCTACTAATTGGTTGTATTCATTCCAGTATTCAAATGAGTGGGCGTGTCCGAGTTGGTGGGTTTGGTGGTAGGCGTGTTGGAATTCAGGGGCAATCCATGTGCCTTGTTGGTCGGGTCGGGCTTTGTGGGCGCATTCGGCGATGACTTGGGCAAAGTTTTGATTGACGGTAATGTGGTATGTTCGCTGTTGAATGGCTTTTTTGAGTGAACGTGATAAATGCAGATGTTCGGGCAATAAAACGGCGCGTGGCGCAACGCTGAACCAGTAAAAAAATTGGTCATCGTTGTACCATGGAAAGATGCCGCGTGGGTAGGCGGCGAGTATGCGCTCGGGCGTGAGTTGGTCGGTAACGCACACCAAACCATCATGATGGGCGATGGCGTGGCGTGGGTCGGGAAAGGGGTGGTTTGGGGGGAGATAGGGTATCATGATTTGGTTTGGGGTTTCAGGCTGCCTGAAAATTTAGGGAGCAATGCGAATATCAAAGCTAGTTTCATTACCACAGTGATTTACAGCTCTATATGTTAAAAATTCTTCTTTTTCAAGATAATTTTTATGTTCATATAAATCATATTTGGGAATTTCTGAATTTAATGGATATTTTAATAAATTAATATCTCGCTCATTATCTGTAATGCCCACATCATCATCAATAATCCAAGAATGCCATTTACGGAAATAGAAATGTTTATATTGTGCTTCTTTATCATCGTATTTCCATTTATCAGGATGATGTTTCAGAATTTCTTGTTTCATTTCATCAAATGTGATGAATTTGCAGCAATCTTTTGGATAAAACCATGTCCAATGTCCATCACGCATAATGACTGCAAAATCGGCATCTTGATTATACCATTCTGGTTTAAACGGATTTTCTACGCGTGGGTCAAAGGCTTCGCCTTGCCAATGTTTGCTCACTAATTCTTCAAATGTATTTGAAATTTCGCCTGTCTCGCGCCATTGCACCACTTTGTCTATGGTGTCGTAAGTTTTGATTTTCCAAGGCAAGCAGCTTTTGCTGCCTAATGTGGGTTCACCCCAAAAAGGTCTAATAATTTTGCAACTTTTATCATAAATATTATCATGCAAACCCCAATCTGATTCATTACGGTTGGCGTGTTCATCTGCTGTCCAAATGTCATTTAATTTTCTCTGAAAAACTTTGTGCATATCTTGGCTGTAGATTTCGCCCCAATTCACGGGTTGATCAGGTACGCAAGTGAGTGAACGGTCTATTTTGGCTTCAGGCTCGTTGGCTTTCAGGCAGCCTGTCAATAAAATCATGATGCAGGCTGCCTGAAAAATGGGTTTGATGGTTGGCATGATGAAGTTCCTTTTGGTGAAATATGGTTCAGGCTGCCTGTGAGTGCGCGGCCATAAATTGACCACTCACCATCACCACGAGCGCAGCGTGGGTGCGGCGGCAAGACGCCGCGTTCTCGCTAATATACGCTAACCTTTCAAACAATATGATGTATTGAATTGAAAGGCTAGCTGTATGATTGGTTATTGAATACGCGCTTGTTCTTGCTTAATTGCCGCCACCACGTCCATGCCAAATAAAACGTGTACGTCTTGCTCGTCAAAGGTGTAGTGTTCATTGCAGAAGTCGCAATCTACTGTGATGCTGCCTTCTTCGGCAACCACCGCGCCAACTTCTTGTCCGCCCAGCAGCAACAGCATATCGCTGACTTTTCCGCGCGAACAGGTGCAAGCAAATTCTAATGATTCGGGTTCAAACACACGCGGCGGCGTTTCGTGGAACAGGCGATACAGCACATTTTGCGCGTCTAGATGCAATAATTCATCTGCCGTCAGCGTTTCGGCAAGGGTAACGATGTGTTGCCATGATTCGGTATCTAATTGATTTTCAGGCAGCCGTTGCAACAGCAAACCGCCCACGCAAGTATCGTCTGCGGCTAATGTGATGTGCGTGTCCAGTTGCTCCGAGCGCGTCATGTAGTTCATCAACATATGCGCGATGCTGCCGCCTTCTAATGGCACGACGCCTTGCCATTGCTCCCCGTCTTTCGGTTGCAATGTGATGACAAACACGCCGTTATCGCCCAATAAATCGGCTAATTGTGCATCTTCCGCAATCTGCGCCGTTTCGTCCCAACGAGCGGTGGCGCGTACGGTGTGGTCAGAAGTGGCTTCCACCACCAATAATTTTAATACGCCTTGACCTTGAACTTGCACAATCAGCGTGCCGTCCAACTTCAAATTACTGGACAACAGCGACCCCGCCGCCAACAATTCGCCCAAAGCACGACGAATCGCCGTAGGATAATGTTTACGCGCGACAATATGCTGCCAAACCTCTTGCGCGTGAACGTGCAAACCGCGAATCGGCATATCATCAAAAATAAAACGTGTACGTTGATTATTCATATTTTTAATAGCTTTCTCAATGTGTATGTTTTCAGACAATACCGTATATGGTTTCAGGCAGCCTGAAAATCAAGGGGGCAATCCGCGCCCGTCCAAATACTGTCCCAAAATACAGCTTATCAAACCTTGCCAGAACGCGGCGTCTTGCCGCCGCACCCACGCTGCGCCCGTAGTGATGGTGGGTGGTAAGTCGGATTCTTGAATCCGACATTTGCGTCAAATTCAAGGATGATGTCGGATACCAGTATCCGACCGACCGTTCTATGGAGAACGCACCGTTCCGTGCCACCCACTAAAAAGCGTGGGTGCGGCGGCAAGACGCCGCGTTCCCGTTCGTTTATCATCAAAAGTTTTGGTATATGACAAAATTTAAATAGTACCACATGGAACGGCGACGGCTCGTCGCCAACGATTGAATTTCATCAAATTTAAATTGATGGTTATTTTAGAAATGGCGACGAGCCGTCGCCGCTCCATTTTTGTCGTGTACGGGAATCAAACACAATATTTCAGGCTGCCTGAATCATTCGGTTTGAATGTTCAGGCAGCCTGAAAGTGGTCAAAAATCAAATTTTAGTAACGTGCAGGAATTGTCCCCATACGTTGTTTTAATGACGTGTACGGCTCATTCAACAAGCTGGCGTAATAAGTCGCGTTGGTCATCACTTTTTTCACATAATCGCGTGTTTCTGTGAAGGGAATGGTTTCGGCATAAATCGCGCCTTCCAATTCGCGATTGGCTTGCCATTTACGCGCACGGCTTGGGCCTGCGTTGTAGCCTGCGGTTGCCATCACTTCATTGTTTTGCAAGCTGCGGCGAGCGTCTGCCATATACCATGTTCCCATGCGAATATTGCCTTCAATCGTGTACAAATCTGATTGCGACATCCCAATGCGTCGCGCAATTTCAGCCGCCGTTGATGGCATTACTTGCATCAAACCTTGTGCGCCCACGCTGGATTTCGCACCCAGCATAAAACGGCTTTCTTGACGAATCAAACCATATACCCACGCCGCATCCACACCTGCTTGGTCAGAATAACTCACCACCAAATCACGGAATGGCGAAATATAGCGCAAATTATAATTTAATAATTGGCTGGTGCTGTCGGCTGTGCCAATCGCCATTTCATAGAATTGATTGTCATACGCCACTTGTGCGGCTGCCAAACGGGTGGTTTCATTCATACCGCGTGTTGCGTAACGCCATTCGGCTTGCGCGTGTTTACGCAAATCCCAGTTGCCCGAGCTGGCGCGGAATAAGTTTAATGCACGTTGAATCGCACCATCTTGTTTGATTTGGTTGAGCTGGCTGGCGGTTGGATTGGCGATATTATTGCGCGTGTCCACACGGCGCCCCAATTCTTCTAATGATAACAAAGCGTAGAAATTGCGCCCTGTTTGCGATGCTTTTTGGAACAAGGCTTGCGCTTCGCCTGATTTACCGCGTTTTTGATAAGCACGTCCCAGCCAATATGTCCATGCCGAATCATCGCGCAATTTTTGCGGCATCCCTTCAATCACACGCGCCACATCGTCCCAACGTTCCAAGCGTAACGCCGTGCGAACATACCATTCCAACTGCTCTTTGCTCAACGCCGACAAATCACTCACGCGGCTAAAATAAGCTAAAGCCGTGCCAAAATTCCCATCATTTCGCGCTTGCAGCATACCCAATAAACCCCATGCAAAACTCGTTTGTTCAGGTTTCAGGCTGCCTGAAATCGCATCCAAACGCGCTGCGGCACTTGCAGGCGATTTTTGCGCCGATGGCGAAATCACATCACGCAACAAATTCTCCTGTGCGCCTTGACCCACACCACCGTCTAACGGACTGCCCAACGCCGCCGCCAAATTACGCGCATCCGTAATCTGATTATTACTAATCAAACCACGCACCCGACGCCACGCCATCTTATCGTCAGTACCAACTGCGCGGCTTTCCACCAAACGCGTACAACCAGCCGAAGCCTTACCCGTTTCCTCCAAATGCTCTTGCAACAACGCCGCGTCATTTTCTAAACCAAACAGCATCGCATAACAACGTACTTCCTTCAAACGCCCATCAGCAGGCAACAACGCATATTGCTGCTTAAACAAACCAATTTGCTGACGCACGCCCAAACTTTTCAGCCACTCATTGCGTACTGCTTCACCCATAGCACTATTGCTTTGCGTTGCCAAATACTGCGATGGCGCGACATCATCGCCAGCCTGCGTCAAAGACAGCACACTGCTCAAACGACCATAATCACTCATCGTTTTACTAAAATCCTCGCCAGCGCGTGGTGTGAATGAAAACCCTTCACCAGCCACTTGTGGCGTTTGAATTGGTTTTAAATCTTGACCTTGCGTTTTAGAAGGTTTCGTATTGCTCGGCGTGGGGGCGCGGTCAGACGCGCAAGCCGCCATCAAAGTCAATGTCGCCGCAATCAACGGATACGAAATTTGCTTGGATAAAATAAGAGATTTTTTATTTAAATTCATATACTTCTTCTTCATATTGGAGACAAAACAATGGAATGCGCAAATTATACGCGAAATTCCCATTTCAGGCAGCCTGAAAGCCATTTTTAACATTTTATAAAAATAAATTTAATTAAAATACAAACCAATAACCAAATTCACAAAATAGACTGATTGACAGATTTTCAAATTCCGCTATAATTCAATCTTCAATTCCCCGATAGCTCAGTCGGTAGAGCGACGGACTGTTAATCCGCAGGTCGCTGGTTCGAGCCCAGCTCGGGGAGCCAGATTTAAGCCCAAGTAGCAATACTTGGGCTTTTTCTCATTTTTCGTTTAGAAAATCATCATTGGGAACGCGGGTCTTGCCGCGCACCACGCTTTTGGGTGGTGGCACGGAACCGTCCGTTCTCCGTAGTGTAAATTGGGCGTTGCAGCAGTCTAACCTACGGAGAACGCACGGAAAACGTGCCGCAACCCAAAAGCGTGGTGCGCGGCAAGACGCGCGTTCCCGTCAAAATCACCGCAAACCACTTTTCAGGCTGCCTGAAATGATTGTGCAATCCCCTCGAACATCAAAATAGCGGTAAAATCTACCTTTTTCCATTCACGAAAGCAAAATCATGTCGCAAAACGAAACCTTATTTCATCGCGCCAAACAAATCATTCCTGCTGGCGTCAACTCGCCTGTCCGCGCATTTGGCAGCGTGGGCGGTACACCGCGTTTCATCGCCAAAGCTCACGGCGCATTCGTATGGGACGCTGACGGCACGCAATATATTGACTACGTTGGTTCGTGGGGTACAGGCATTGTTGGACACGCCCACCCCGAAGTCGTGGAAGCCGTGCGCGAAGCCGCTTTGGGCGGTTTGTCGTTTGGTGCGCCCACCGAAGGCGAAATTGTGATTGCCGAAGAAATCGCTAAAATTGTACCGAGCGTGGAACGCTTGCGTTTGGTGTCGTCTGGCACGGAAGCCACGATGACCGCCATTCGTTTGGCGCGTGGCTACACGGGGCGCGACAAAATTGTGAAATTTGAAGGCTGCTATCATGGGCATTCGGATAGTTTGTTGGTGAAGGCAGGTTCGGGTTTGCTGACTTATGGCAATCCGAGTTCGGCTGGTGTGCCAAGCGATTTGACGCAACACACGATTGTGTTGCCGTATAACGATGTGGACGCGCTGAAACAAGCATTCAGCCAATTCCCCGACCAAATCGCTGGCGTGATTTTAGAGCCGATTGCAGGCAATATGAATTTGGTTCGCGCCACGCCTGAATTTGTGCAAGCCTTGCGCCAATTAACCGAGCAACATGGCAGCGTGTTGATTTACGATGAAGTGATGACGGGTTTCCGTGTGGCGTTGGGCGGAGCGCAGTCGTTGCACGGCATTACGCCTGATTTGACGACTATGGGCAAAGTGATTGGCGGTGGTATGCCATTGGCAGCGTTTGGCGGTAAACGTGAGATTATGGAATGTATTTCGCCTTTGGGTGGCGTGTATCAAGCTGGCACGTTGTCGGGTAATCCTGTGGCGGTGGCGGCTGGTTTGAAGACTTTGGAAATTATCCAGCGTCCTGATTTTTATGAAAACTTGTCGGCAAGAACGCAGCAGTTGGCGCAAGGTTTAACCGCCGCCGCGCAATCGGCAGGCGTCGCATTTAGCGCAGACAGCGTGGGCGGTATGTTTGGTTTGTATTTCGCCAACCAGTTCCCAACGACTTACGCGGATATGGTGGCGAGCAATGTGGACGGCTTCAAACAATTTTTCCATGGTATGTTGAACAAAGGTGTGGCGTTTGGCCCATCGGCTTATGAAGCGGGATTTGTGTCGGCAGCGCACACGGTGGAATTGATTGATGAAACCATTGATGTGGCGAAACAAGTGTTTGCGGATATGGCATAATAAATTTTCAGGCAGCCTTTGAGTACACGACAAAATAAAAACTTCGTCATTCCCGCGAAGGCGGGAATCCATTTTCAAATTAAAGAAACTTATTTTTAAACAAAATGTTGTGTTGATTGAACTTGGATTCCCGCCTTCGCGGGAATGACGACATCGTTATTTTTCAGGCAGCATTGAAAATTTTTGTCGTGTACTGAAAGGCTGCCTGAAATATTGTGCGCGGCAAGACGCGCGTTCTGCCAAAATTTCAGGCAGCCTGAAAATCGTTTTTGAATGTTTCAGGCAGCCTGAAAAATCATGACCTCATTTACATTCCCAATGCGCCAACAATCTGCACAATCAAAATCTTAATAATCGTCATAGACGGGAAAATCATCGCATAACCAATATCAGGTTTATCCGTACCCAATGTGCGGCTGGAAAACGCCAAAATCGCTGGATTACCCGTTGCGCCCGACACAATCCCTGCCGCCATATCAAATGGAATTTTAAACACAAATACCGTAATCAACAACGTTGCAATCGTCAGCACCGCCACCAACACAATGCCCAACACCAAATACAATAAACCACTTTGCGCCACCGTTTGCACAAACGTTTGACCTGATGACAAACCCACTTGCGCCAAAAACAGTGTTAAACCCAAGTTTCGCATCACCGTATTGGCTTGAACAGGCATACTCCACATCAATTTGCCCGTGCGCTTTTGTTTACCCAAAAACAACGCCACCAACAGCAAACCCGCAAAACCCAACGAGAATTTGCCCAACAACGGAATTTCTAATGGAATGGCACCGACTGCTAAACCCAATGTCGCACCCACGCCAATCGCCAAAAAGCTCAATTCGCCACCCGAACGCACCGAGTCGCCAAAAATACGGCGCAATTCAGGGATAGATTCCAATTCCGCCAATACGCCAATTTGGTCGCCCAATTCCAAACGCAAATCAGGTGTCGCGTTAATGTCTTCGTCCACTCGGCGAACGTGCAAAATACTGGTTTCAAAGCGAATGAGTTTTTTCACTTCCTTAATCGTTTTGCCTTGCATCGCAGGATTGGACACAAACAAACGCAAATAATCCAAATCGCCTTGCGAACGGTGGAATTCATCGCCCACTTGCGTGCCGAGCATTTTGGTGGCTTCTGCCAAGGCTTCGCCGTCCACGCCTGAAATCAAAATCACATCGCCCAACGCCAATTTGCCGTGAACTTCTGCCGAATGCGTTACGCCATCGCGTTGTACGGTGGTTGCGCTCACATTTTTGGGTATCCAGTTAGCGATGTCTTCTAGCGTTTTGCCTTCTACAAACGTATTTTCCAAACGCACCGCGTGCATTTTCAATGAAATACGTTGTTGCTTTTCAAATTTAGGTTTGAACAAAGCGTTATACACGCCCAAAATCAAAATCGGTACTGCCACACCAAACGGATACGCCACCGAATAACCTGTTGCTGGTGTGGCATTGCCTGCTACCGCAATCGCAGCCTGCAAAGCGGCTGTACTCGTGCCAGCACCTGCAAACGCGCCCAACGCTTCCGCCATGTTCACGCCTGCAATCCATTTCACGGCTGCCAACATCACGCCCAAGCTAATTAACACGCCCAAAATGGCAGACACATTCGCTTTCACGCCCAAAGGACTGGTTAAGCCCTGAAAAAATTGTTTGCCGTAAGCAATGCCCACGCCATACAAAAACAGCAGCAAGCCCAATGCGCCCACCACAGGTGGCACCGCCGCTTTCGGCGCAAACGCACCCACCGCCAAACCCACAAACAAAACCGCCCCAGAACCCAACGAAAAGCCCCGAATACTCAAACCACCCAGCCAGTAACCCAGCGCGATGGTCGCAAACAACGCCAACAAAGGCTGTTTGGATAAAAATAATGCTAACGCTTCCATGTTCAAAAAATCCGTGCAATGAAATGCGTGTAATTCTACTACATTCAAATTGAAATTCGGGAAATTTGTCAGGTTTTTTCTACTTAAATCAAGTTTTATGATGTAATCATCTTTCAGGCTGCCTGTTTACAGTCGCTAAAATCAAATATATCTTTAGTCAAAACAAAATATTAGGATATTTGCCAGAACGCGGCGTCTTGCCGCCGCACCCACGCTTTTGGGTGGTGGCGCGGAATGGTGCGTTCTCCGTAGTATGGTGGGGTGGATTCTTGAATCCAATATTTTCCTAACAATCAAAAAAATGTCGGATAAAAGTATCCGACCTTGTATATTCAAAATCGAGTATCATAGCAATGAAACAGCTTATCTGTATCTCGTATCCGACCATGTGCAAAGTTTAAAGCCCGTTTCGTAGCTC
>JBHARQ010000293.1:0-2979 GCA_041831015.1 Simonsiella sp.
AATGTACTGTCTTTAAAATACACCATATATGCATCATTTAAAGAAGAGCCAGCATATTTACAAGTTTTGCGGTGATTATATTCTGTTTCTACCCAATCGCCGCATGATAATTTTGGGCTTGCCAATGCTATTGTTGGCAAAGTTAATAATGCTATCACACCAAATTTCAATAATTTCATAAGATTACTCCTGATTTAAAATATTAAAGAATGAAATTAAGTTTTCATGATAAAATTTTTTGAGTGAATATACAACGTGGAAAAACACTTCAATTTCCCTATTTTTGAAACAAAAATTCACTTTTTAAGGATAACGAAAAATGACCATTGCACAAACCATTCGCACATTGAGAGAAATGAAAAATTGGTCTCAAGAAGATATGGCAGCAAAATTAAATATTTCAAAAAGCAGCTATGCACGTTTGGAAACGGAAAGCAGCCAAATCAAATTGCATCAATTAGAAAAAATTGCCGAAATTTTTGAAATGGATATTGCAAGATTGTTAGAATTAAATGATAAAAATCTATTTTTAGATATTGTTTTTGGAAATAATTATAAAAATATTGATATTGGCAATTTAAACACCAGCGAAACATTGCAGCATGAAATTGAGAAAATGCAAATGACCATTCAGCATTTAGAAGAAAAATTATCTGATAAAGAATTGATTATCAAAAATAAAGATAATGAAATTAATTTATTGAAAAAATTATACAATCATCAATAAATGATTATTCAGACGTAGGGATTGATTTTGATATCCGTCCCAACGTCTGGATACTGAATCCTTAAAATTTACCGATTCAACGCCAAATTATCCCGATGAATCAACTCATCTTCAAACGCAAATCCCAATTTTTCCGCAATCTCATCAGCATGACAACGCACAATTTTCCCCGTTTCCACGCTGTTGTAATTCGCCAAACCACGCGCAATTTCCTTGCCCTGCTCATTGAATACCGCAATCAACTCGCCACGATGAAAATGCCCATTCACACGCACCACACCCACAGGGAGCAAGCTGCCGTTTTTCTCTAACAAAGCCCGTTCCGCGCCTGCGTCCACATTCACGCTGCCTGAAATTTGAATGTGTCCCAGCAACCACTGTTTACGCGCATTCACACGGCTAAATTCACTGGTAAACAACGTGCCAATGCTTTCCCCATCGCACAATCGCTCCAACACACGCGCTTCACGACCCGATGCCACCACCGTACTCGCACCACTCAAAGCAGCACGTTTAGCAGCCAACACTTTGGTGTACATGCCACCCGTCCCTACGCCTGTGCCTGCGCCACCTGCCATTTGCTCCAATTCAGGGTGGGCGGCGGAGATTTCGTGAATAAATTGCGCGTTCGGATTTTTGCGTGGGTCGCTGTCGTATAAACCGCGTTGGTCGGTCAAAATCACCAATGCGTCTGCGTCCACCAAATTGGTCACGAGTGCGCCCAAAGTGTCATTGTCGCCGAGTTTAATTTCATCGGTGGTAACCGTATCATTTTCATTAATAACAGGAACAATATTTTGATTTAACAAAGTTTTTAATGTACTTCGCGCATTCAAATAACGGGTACGGTCGCTTAAATCTTCATGAGTTAATAAAATTTGCGCCGTGTGCAAATTGTGGGCAGAAAAGGCGCGTTCATAGGCTTGCGCGATGCCCATTTGACCGACCGCCGCCGCCGCCTGCAATTCATTAATCGCGGTCGGACGTTTTGCCCAACCCAAACGTTTGACCCCTTCCGCAATCGCACCGCTAGACACCAAAATCACATCTGTTCCAGTGCGTTTGATGGCGGCAATTTGGCTTGCCCAGTTGTCTAATGCGGCTTGGTCAATGCCGCGTCCTTCGGCGGTTACCAAGCTGGAACCGACTTTCACGATGATTAATTTGCTATTTTGTAAACTCATTTCAGGCTGCCTTGTGAGAAAATGTGTTGCACAATGATTCATGGAATAAATTAATTCCGCGTTATACCATTTTTCAGGCAGCCTGAAAATGAGATAATGAGCCATTTCTCACTTCACAAGACACCCCTCAAAATGTTCCACGAACCCCTACCCACCGAAGATGAAATCAACCATTGCCTCACACAAATGCTGACCGATGGCATTCATCAACACAGCACCGCCGCCGAAAAATACGCCAAAATGCGTTTAACCGACTTTAGCTTTGTACTAGACCAATGGCGCAACGAATCATGGGCGCAAGCCATCGGACAAACCACCCTGCCCAAAGTGGCTGCCGCATTACAAAGTGGCAAACTCTTGCCCGAACAAGGCGCGAAAATGGCGACCTTTTTACAAAAACAAGCAGAACAAGGTCAAACCATTGCCTGCTTATATTTAGCCTATCTCCATTCCAAAGGACTGTTTGTGCAGCAAAATTTAGCGAAGGCGGCGGATGGCGCACACCAAGTCGCCCAGAAAAAAGATTGGCGCGGCACACAATTTTTAGCCGAAATGCTCAACGCCGTTCCCGAATCCGCCACAGAAATTTTAGGCAAACAAACCACACAAATCGCCCAAAAATGGCAACAAAATCATCCCCATGTTTCAGACAACGACCTTCAGGCAGCCTGTAAACGTTTTTTGAGCAACCCGATTGTGGTCAAACAAACCATCCGCCAAATCCTCCAAGCCGCCGCCAAACAAGGCAGCCCCACCGCCGAACAACGGCTGCGAAACCTCATTGTGCAAGGCAACATCTCCCCATCGCCGCCCGCCAAACAATATTGCCAATTAGAAATCTGGCTGGACACCCAATTCCCCGCCACGCCCCCACGCGAACTCATCAGTAGCGGCGACGTGGAGATTTTCCCCAGCAACACCCCCTTCTTGCCGCAAATAGACAGCGAGCCAGAATGGTGGCAAAACCCCAAAATCATCATGTGGACGGGTGTCATGTTGGGTTTGCTGGTGTTGATGTGGTTGTCGGTCAAATTTATGAAATGATGTTTGGATTATTTTATTGTAAAT
>JBHARQ010000294.1:0-2719 GCA_041831015.1 Simonsiella sp.
ATTCTTCAAATGTGTTTGAAATTTCGCCTGTTTCGCGCCATTGCACCACTTTGTCTATGGTGTCGTAAGTTTTGATTTTCCAAGGCAAACAGCTTTTGCTGCCTAATGTGGGTTCGCTCCAAAACGGTCTGATGATTTTGCAGCTTTTATCATAAATATGGTCATGCAACCCCCAATCAGGTTCATTGTGGTTGGCGTGTTCGTCTGCCGTCCAAATTTCATTAAGAATTTTTTTAAATGATTTTTGCATATCTTGGCTGTAGATTTCGCCCCAATTCACGGGTTTATCAGGCACGCAAGTGAGTGAACGGTCTATTTTGGGTTCAGGCTCGTTGGTTTTCAGGCAGCCTGTCAATAAAATCATGATGCAGGCTGCCTGAAAAATGGGTTTGATGGGTTTCGGTTGTATCATGGGTGGCTTTCATTTTGTGATGATGGAATGAGCTTTAATCGTCTTGTTGATGTTTGGTAAGGGCAAATATGAAATCCGCCCCTACAACCAATAGCTACGAAGAACGCACCGTTCCGCGCCACACACCCAAAAGCGTGGTGCGCGGCAAGACGCGCGTTCCTAGCCCCACCACGCCATGCACCATAAAATGGCTAATAGGGTCATTGCCAGCAGTTGGGCGGCTGAACCAACGTCTTTGGCGCGTTTGGCAAGTGGTCGGTGTTCTAGGGAGATGTCGTCCACGATTGCCTCAATGCCTGTGTTGATTAATTCCACAATCAGGGATAGGAATGATGCGGCAATCAGCAGCATTTTGACGCTGGTGTCAAAGTCGCTACTCCATGCAATAATGATTAAAATGCCATTTAGGACAATAAGTTGGCGAAACGCTGCCTCGTATTGGTACGCGGCTTGGATGCCGTCTTTGGAATAGCCTGCGGCATTGATGATGCGGCGGATGCCTTTGGTGCCTTTTAATTGGTTTTGTGGAATGGGTTGTTGGGTCATGATGTGCTTTCTGTGTGTTCGTTTGGTTCTTTGGGTGTGTATTTTCGTGCCAATCGGGTGGCGCGTTTGTGCCATGCTTGGGTTTGGGCAAGGGGCGGTGGGCTGGCTTGGGCGTAGCGCAGTTGGATGTAGTCGTCCAGTAATTGGGCTAAATCTTCAGGCAGCCTGTTTTGGGCAGCCAGCTCGGCGCGAAATTCGGTCGGGGCAAGGCTGGCAAGTTTGCTGTGTGATTTACCCAATAATCGGCGTTTGAGCAGGGTAAAGCCGTGTTCTAGCGGCTCGATGTCTTGTGAACGTGAGCGTCGCCACCACCACCAAATGGGTAATAATGCCATTGCCACGCCGCCTATCAGGACGATGATGATGGCAAAAGGCGTTACTTTGTCAAAACCAAGATGGGAAAATAGGGTTTGTTGGCGATTGCTGTCGTAATCCACAATCCATGTTTGCCAATAAAATCGCCCTTGGTCAATGTATTTGGTCAACATGTTTTGTTTGAGTAATGCACCACCATCGGACAGGGCGTCTTCAATATTGCCATCAATGCGGTTGGCGGCAACGGCTGATGTGGGGTCAATGCGTTTCCATACACGTTTTTCAGGCAGCCAGACTTCTGCCCACGCGTGGGCGTCTTTACTGCGAATTTGCCAGAAACCGCCTTGTTCATTCCATTCGCCGCCTTGATAGCCCACCACCACACGCGCAGCCACGCCTACCGAACGCATCATCATAACAAACGCATCGGCATAATGTTCACAAAAACCTTGTTTGCTGCCAAATAGAAATTCATCGGTGGTATGTGGCGCGTTGAGCAAAGGTGGTTTGAGCGTGTAGGCAAATTGTTGATTTTTGAAATATAAATATGTTTGTTGCATAAATAATTCGACATTGCCGCCTGCTTGTTGAAATAATTGTTGTGCCAATGCGCGGGTGCGCGGATTTAAATTTTCAGGCAGCCGTGTGTACATATTTTTCACAAACGGTTCTAAATTGTGTGGCAATTCATCGCTTAAACTAGAGCGTAAATGCACACGTCTCGCACCTGCTCGGCTAAAGACGCGTACCATATCCCCAGCTTCACGGCGCAAACCACGTTGCCCATTGACATCAAATGGATAATCCAATGCAGGAATGCGCCCCTTATCATCTTCCAATAATAATTGATACGACACCGCCGCCTGTTGCGAAGGATTGGGGACGGCGCTGTCGGTAAAATCACGAAGTGCTTGCCATTCCGTGCCAGAATGTCTGCCCATAATCATCACGCGCCAATACAAATCCTTTTGCGCTGGCACATAACCATCGGCAAAAGTTGCCGAAAACACAGGCTCATTACTTTCCACCAAATCACTGATGCTCCCTGGTTTCATCGTATCGGACATACCCGTTGTGGCTTGCTGTTGGCTGTTTTGCAAATTCGGCACGCCCCAAAACGGCGTTTCGCGGCGCGGCATACCAATAAATAAAATCACCATTGGCAACATCGCCAACAAAAATCCCAACACACTATTACGAAACGCAGCCTGAACCGACAACTCATTCAACACCGCCAACGACATCGTCATCAACACCAAACACACCAGCGTCCACAACCCCATCATCAGACCTTGGTCAAACAAAATCCCAGCCGCCAACAAAAACATCATCGCCAAAATCAACACCTGCCAATCACGGCGCGTTTTGCCCTCATACGACTTTAGCAGCGACAACATCAACAAAAACGCCGCGCCGCCACCCAGACCAATCACCGTCCCCAACTGC
>JBHARQ010000295.1:0-3419 GCA_041831015.1 Simonsiella sp.
AAATGGCGACGAGCCGTCGCCGCTCCATTTTTGTCGTGCACCGAAAGGCTGCCTGAAAGTATCAAAGCCAATCGGGTAGGCTCATGTTTTTAATGTCAAAATGTTCGGGATAATCCGCGCCTGCAAAGTATAAGCCATCGGGCATAAATGTAGGTGGCGCATATAGGCGGCTACGTTTTTGAATTAATTCGGCAAATTCGTTCACGCTCAAGCGTCCGCAGCCCACATACACCAGCGCACCGACAATATTGCGTATCATGTGGTGGAGAAAGGCGTTGGCGTGAAAATCCAATTTAATCAGGTCGCCTACTGGGGTGATTTGGACGCTGTACATGGTTTTGATGGGCGATTTGGCTTGGCATTCGGCGGCGCGAAAGCTGGAAAAGTCGTGTTCGCCGATTAAATATTGGGCGGCTGCTTGAATGTCTTGGATATTCAATGCGTAATGTGTCCAACCAGCGCGTCCGATGAGTAAGGGGGAACGCACGGGCGCGCTTTGCAATAAATAGCGGTATCGCCGCGCAAACGCATCAAAACGGGCGTGAAATTCGGGCGCAACGGCTTGGGCGTGTAGCACGGCAACGCCATCGGGTAAATGGGCATTGACGCCGCGTACCCACGCGCTGATGGGACGGTTGGCGTCGCTATCAAAATGAACCACTTGGGCGGTGGCGTGTACACCTGTGTCGGTGCGCCCTGCGGCGGTAACGTTGATGGGGTGTTGGGCGATGGCGGACAGGGCGTGTTCTAGCGCGGTTTGGACGGTGGGAACATCGGCGGTTTGTTTTTGCCAGCCGTAAAATTGGCTGCCATCGTAGGATAGTGTGAGTGCGTATCGGGTCATGTGTTTGAATGTTGTGATATAGCTGATTCAATTTTAAATCGCTACAAGGCGGCGAGCCAACGCTGTAGCGGTTTAAAAGTGAATGAGCTATAAGTTTCAGGCTGCCTGAAAAATCCTTGATTTGATTTTCAGACAGCCTGTGTTCATTTTAAAATGGTTTGTTAAATAAAATCTTTGTCGTAATCTGAATTGTCTTCGTCATCTTCATAAATGGTCAATTGGTTGCGAACCCAGCGCACGGCTTCGGCTAATTCGCCAGCCAATAATCCAATTGGGCCAATTTGTAATTGTGCCAATACTTCGGCTGCCACGCCATGTAGCCATACGGCGGCAGGTACGGCTTCTTCCGCGTCAATGCCTTGCGCCAACAAGCTGCCAATAATGCCTGCCAACACATCGCCTGAACCTGCGGTTGCCAAACCTGCATTGCCGCTTGGATTCATCAACACAAAACCACGCGCCGATGAAATCAAAGTCTCATGCCCTTTCAACACCACCCATGCACGATAGCGTGATGCCAGCTCTCGCGCTGCCCATTCCCGATTTTGCTCAATGCGTTCTATGCTCACGTCTAATAATCGTGCGGCTTCCCCAGGGTGCGGCGTCAAAACCAAATCGGTGCGTTTCGGTTGCGGTGGGAATAATTCCGAATGGTCTGCCAAAATCGGCAACGCATCGGCATCTAATACCAATTGCGTAAGAGAACTGTTCCATAATGCTTTTAAAATTTGTACGGCGGTGTCATTTTTACTCAAACCGCAGCCCACCACGCAAGTATCAATAATATGATGATATTGCGTCAGCATATCAATCGCATAATCCACCATGATTTCAGGGCGATTGTGAAATACGGCTGGCGGATTATTCACATGATTCAATCCCACCAATACCTTGCCACAACCTGTGTACATCGCTGCTGTGCTTGCCAGAATCACCGACCCCACCATCCCCTTGCTGCCACCCACAATCCCTACCGTACCAAACGTCCCTTTATGGCTATTTTCAGGGCGCGGCTGGCACAAAGCAGGATAATGCTGTTTAGCATACTGCCGATACGAATCCATTTGAACCAGAGCAAGCGAACGATTAAACATGATGGACAATTCTCTCAATAAAACGGTTCAATTCTAACATAGATACACCAATAAAATACTGCCTGAAAAATGATTTTTTTTCAGGCAGCCTGTACTTATATAAATTATAAATTAAGCACGTTTACGGAATTCGCCCGTACGCGTGTCAATTTCAATTTTATCGCCGTTTTCAATGTAAGACATCACTTGAATTTCAGTGCCGCCTACCAAACGCGCTGTTTTCATCACTTTACCAGAAGTATCACCTTTTACTGCAGGCTCGGTGTATTCCACTTCACGCACGATGATGGTTGGCAATTCAACAGAGATTGGGTTGCCTTCATAGAACGTTACTTCGCAGTCGTCTTCCATGCCATCTACGATGAATTTCAACGCATCGCCAATGTTTTCAGCTTCAATTTCGTATTGATTGAACTCTTCGTCCATAAACACATACATTGGGTCAGCAAAATAGCTGTATTTACAATTTTTGCGAGACAACACAATCACGTCAAATTTATCATCGGCTTTCACGATGGTTTCAGACGCTGCGCCAGTCAGCAAGTTTTTCAATTTCATAGACACTTTGGCAGAAGAGCGACCACCTTTGATGTATTCAGTTTTCTGAACCACCATAGGGTCGTTGCCAATCATAAATACGTTACCAGCGCGTAATTCTTGAGCGGTTTTCATTTCAATAAACTTTCAAAAAGGAGTAAAAACGGTGGATTTTAACTGATTTCATTGACAAAATCAAATTTCAGTCTGACTGAAAAATAGCTGAAACCTTGTTTCTATGCTAAAATTACACGTTTTTTGATTACTTGGAACGCACAAAAATGAGCAGCGCAAACGACCAACAATTTGCCAAAGAAACCATTGCCGTTAGCCTTGAAGATGAAATGCGCAAATCCTATTTGGATTACGCCATGTCGGTTATCGTGGGGCGGGCGTTGCCTGATGTGCGCGATGGCTTGAAACCCGTTCATCGCCGCGTGTTGTACGCCATGCACGAATTGAAAAATAATTGGAACAGCGCGTACAAAAAATCCGCGCGCGTGGTCGGCGATGTCATCGGTAAATACCACCCACACGGCGACATCGCGGTGTATCAAACCATTGTCCGTATGGCGCAACCGTTTTCCATGCGCTATATGTTGGTGGACGGTCAGGGGAACTTCGGTTCGGTAGATGGCGATGCCGCCGCCGCGATGCGTTACACCGAAATTCGCATGGCAAAAATCGCCCACGAAATGTTGGCAGACATTGAAGAAGAAACGGTGAATTTTGGCGATAACTACGATGGCAGCGAACGCGAACCGTTGGTATTGCCGACTCGTTTTCCTGCTTTGTTGGTCAATGGCTCGGAAGGGATTGCGGTGGGCATGGCAACCAGTATTCCGCCCCATAATTTGCGCGATACGCTTTCAGGCTGCCTGAAATTGTTGCGCGAACCCGAAACCGATATTCATGAATTGATTGACATCATCAAAGCTCCCGAT
>JBHARQ010000296.1:0-3710 GCA_041831015.1 Simonsiella sp.
GAAGAACAATGTATATGAATTCTATAAAAAAGCAAATTAATTTTCAATTTAATCCCATTAGAGCTAAAGAGAAGTAAACATGCCAAAAAGAACCGACCTTAAATCCATCTTAATCATCGGCGCAGGTCCAATCGTCATCGGACAAGCCTGCGAATTTGACTATTCTGGCGCACAAGCGTGTAAAGCGTTGCGCGAAGAAGGTTACAAAGTGATTTTGGTGAATTCCAATCCCGCCACCATCATGACCGACCCCGAAATGGCAGATGTTACCTACATCGAGCCAATCATGTGGCAAACCGTAGAAAAAATCATCGCCAAAGAACGCCCTGACGCGATTTTGCCTACCATGGGTGGTCAAACCGCATTGAATTGCGCGTTGGATTTGGCGCGAAATGGCGTATTAGCCAAATACAATGTGGAATTGATTGGCGCAACCGAAGACGCAATTGACAAAGCCGAAGACCGTGGTCGCTTTAAAGAAGCTATGGAAAAAATCGGCTTGCATTGCCCCAAATCATTCGTTTGCCACACCATGAACGAAGCCTTACGCGCTCAAGAAGAAGTGAGTTTCCCAACCTTAATTCGTCCGTCTTTCACGATGGGCGGTTCAGGCGGTGGCATTGCTTACAATAAAGATGAATTTATCGCCATTTGCGAACGCGGTTTTGACGCGTCGCCCACCCACGAATTGTTGATTGAGCAATCCGTTCTCGGCTGGAAAGAGTACGAAATGGAAGTAGTGCGCGATAAAAACGACAACTGCATCATCATTTGTTCCATTGAAAACTTTGACCCCATGGGCGTACACACGGGCGATAGCATTACCATTGCCCCCCGCGCAAACTTTGACCGATAAAGAATACCAAATCATGCGTAATGCGTCTTTGGCGGTATTGCGCGAAATTGGCGTGGACACAGGCGGTTCAAACGTGCAATTTGCGGTCAATCCAGCCAATGGCGAGATGATTGTGATTGAGATGAACCCGCGTGTGTCGCGTTCATCTGCGTTGGCGAGTAAGGCAACAGGTTTCCCGATTGCGAAAGTGGCGGCAAAATTGGCGGTTGGTTTCACGTTGGACGAATTGCGTAATGACATTACGGGCGGCAAAACGCCTGCGTCTTTTGAGCCGTCTATTGATTATGTGGTTACCAAAATTCCACGTTTTGCGTTTGAAAAATTCCCTGCGGCTGATGACCGTTTGACCACACAAATGAAATCGGTGGGCGAAGTCATGGCAATGGGTCGCACCTTGCAAGAATCTATGCAAAAAGCGTTGCGCGGTTTGGAAACGGGCTTGTGTGGCTTTAATCCGCGTACGGACAATTTGGACGACATTCGCCGCGAACTTGCCAACCCCGGCCCTGAACGCATTTTGTATGTGGCAGACGCGTTCCGTGCAGGTTTGAGCATTGCCGATATTCACGAAATTTGCGCGATTGACCCATGGTTCTTGGCGCAAATTGAAGACATTGTGCGCGAAGAGCAAAACATCGTTTCAGGCAGCCTGAACGATTTGGATTTTGCCAACTTGCGCCGTTTGAAACGCAAAGGTTTTGCCGATAAACGCATTGCCCAATTACTCAATATCAAAGAGCAAGCAGTCCGCGAACATCGTTACGCATTGAATTTACACCCTGTTTACAAACGTGTGGACAGTTGCGCGGCTGAATTTTCCAGCGATACCGCGTATTTGTATTCATCATACGAAGAAGAATGCGAAGCGCGTCCAAGCGACCACAAAAAAGTGATGATTTTAGGCGGTGGGCCAAACCGCATTGGTCAAGGCATTGAATTTGACTATTGTTGCGTACACGCGGCTTTGGCGTTGCGCGAAAGCGGTTTTGAAACGATTATGGTGAACTGCAACCCTGAAACCGTTTCCACCGACTTTGACACGTCCGACCGCTTGTATTTTGAGCCTTTGACTTTGGAAGACGTATTGGAAATTGTGCGCACGGAAAATCCGTGGGGCGTGATTGTGCATTATGGCGGTCAAACGCCATTGAAATTGGCAAACGCGCTGGTTGAAAATGGCGTAAACATCATTGGCACATCAGCCGATAGCATTGACGCCGCCGAAGACCGCGAGCGTTTCCAAAAAGTGTTGAATGACTTGGGTTTGCGCCAACCGCCTAACCGTACCGCACGCGCGGAAGATGAAGCCTTGCGTTTGGCGGAAGAAATTGGTTATCCGTTGGTGGTGCGTCCGTCTTATGTATTGGGCGGTCGTGCAATGCAAGTGGTTCATTCTTCTGAACAATTACAACGCTATATGCGTGAAGCGGTGCAAGTTTCGGAAGACAGCCCTGTGTTGTTGGATTTCTTCTTGAACAATGCGATTGAAGTGGACGTGGATTGCGTGTCAGACGGCAAAGATGTTGTGATTGGCGGTATTATGCAACACGTTGAGCAAGCAGGTATTCACTCGGGCGACTCGGCTTGTTCGTTGCCACCGTATTCGTTGAGCGCGGAAATTCAAGACGAAATTCGCCGTCAAACCAAAGCGATGGCGTATGCTTTGAATGTGGTGGGCTTGATGAACGTGCAATTTGCGGTGCAAGATGGCGTGGTGTATGTGTTGGAAGTGAATCCACGCGCCAGCCGTACCGTGCCGTTTGTGTCCAAAGCCACAGGCGTGGCGTGGGCGAAAGCAGGTGCGCGTGCAATGGCAGGCATTTCCTTGACTGAACAAGGTGTTACCGCCGAAGTTGTGCCTGATTTCTACGCGGTAAAAGAAGCGGTGTTCCCATTCATCAAATTCCCTGGGGTAGATACCATTTTGGGCCCTGAAATGCGTTCAACAGGCGAAGTGATGGGCGTGGCGGAAACCTTTGGCGAAGCGTATTTGAAAGCGCAACTGGGCGCGGGCGAGCGTTTCGGCAAAACAGGCAAAGTGTTTATTGCGGTGCGCGATGAAGACAAGCCGTTGATTGTGGAAACCGCGCGTAATTTCCAAGCACTTGGTTATGGTTTGTGTGCCACTCGTGGTACGGCTAAATTCTTGGCGGAACACGGCATTATCGCGCAAACGGTGAACAAAGTGCGCGAAGGTCGTCCGCATATCGTTGATATGATTAAGAATGGCGAAATTGCGATTGTTATTAACACCGTGAGCAGCGACCCGACTTCGGTGGACGACAGCCACTCCATTCGCCGTACTTCGCTGACGCAACGCATTCCGCAATACACCACGATTGCAGGCGGTGAAGCGACCAGCCAAGGTGTGAAATCGTTGAATGAAATCAATGTGTACAGCGTTCAGGAATTGCACCAACGCTTGAAAAAAGCGGTGTAATTGAATCAGAATATTAATAAAAAAGAAAATGACCACCGTCATTCTCGCGCAGGCGGGAATCTAAAATTGATTTTAATTAATTTTGATTAATCATAAGGTTATTTGATTTTAATATGGATTCCCGCCTACGCGGGAATGACGATGTATTCAATTTCTTGATGAAATAATGAGAGCCGTTTTCCATTTTCAGGCTGCCTGAAAACGGGAAAATGGCTTTTTTTGATTCAGTGAGTTGTTTATTTGACGGAACGCGGCGTCTTGCCGCCGCACCCACGCTTTTGGGTGCGTGGCACGGAATGGTGCGTTCTTCGTAGAACAAGGTTAGGCATTGATGCAAAATATAGCTAACTCACTTTTAAACCGCTACCGCGTTGGCTCCCCTTGCTGTACTACTTGTACTATCTGCAGCTCGCC
>JBHARQ010000297.1:0-7801 GCA_041831015.1 Simonsiella sp.
CGACATTTCACAAAGGGCGGATATGAAATCCGCCCCTACAACTGAAATATCCAACCAACACTACGAAGAACGCACCGTTCCGCGCCACTACCCCAAAGCGTGGGTGCGGCGGCAAGACGCCGCGTTCTGGCGAATTTCAGGCAGCGTTGAAATATTGGTCATCTACTTTCAGGCTGCCTGAAAGCGGTTTTCAGTTTATAATTGCCCATTCTTAATAGATAAAACCGAGTTTATTTTATGAAAAAACCTCAACGAAACGGCTATGCCCGCATTGACCGCGTGAAAGAACAAGTGATGCGCGAACTCGCCGAGCTGGTACGCACGGGCTTGAAAGACCCACGCGCTGGCTTTATCACGATTAATGATGTGGAAGTAACGCGTGATTACAGCCACGCCACCGTTTATTACACGGTGTTGAGCGGCGACCGCGCCGCCAGCGCAGAGGCTTTGGAACACGCCAAAGGTTTTTTACGCAGCGAATTGTCTAAACGCATCACGGTATTTCGCACACCCGAACTGCATTTTGAATACGATGAATCTTTGGAACGTGGCGTGAATTTATCGCATTTGATTGACCAAGTTGCCAGCGAAAAACCTGTTGAAGATTAATGTGTGTTTTTAAAGGGGTAAATGATGCAGTTTTCTAAATTTGGACAAAAATTCACGCAAAAAAGCGGTATTTTGCAACTGATGGATGATTTGGGCAATGCGCTTGCCAGCGACCAGCCGATTAATATGTTGGGCGGTGGCAATCCCGCACAAATCGCAGCAGTCAAAGCCGCTTACAATCAAGTGATGCAGGATATTGTGTCGCAAAATCAGGCGATTGAAAGTGTGGGGAATTATTCTACACCGCAAGGCGATGCGCCATTCATTCAAGCGTTGGCAGATTTTTTCTGTGCCGAATATGGTTGGGACGTGTCGCCTGAAAACATTGCTTTGACCAATGGTTCGCAAAACGCGTTTTTTTATTTGTTTAATTTGTTGGGCGGCGAATTTGAAACGGGTCATAAGAAAATTTTGTTGCCGCTCGCGCCTGAATATATTGGTTATGCTGATGTGCACGTTTCAGGCAACCATTTTTTGTCGGTTCGTCCCCACATTGAGCGCGTGCAACATCAGGGCAAAGACGGCTTTTTCAAATACCGCGTGGATTTTGACGCATTGGAAACGCTGCCTGAATGGGAGCGTGGCGAAATTGGCGCGATTTGCTGTTCACGCCCCACCAATCCGACTGGCAATGTTTTGACCGATGCCGAAATGGCGCGATTGGATGCGTTGGCGCAAAAACACGGTGTGCCGTTGTTGATTGATAATGCTTATGGTGCGCCGTTCCCGAATATTATTCATACGGATAATACGTTGATTTGGCATGATAATATTGTATTGTGTTTTAGTTTGTCCAAAATTGGCTTGCCAAGTGTGCGTACAGGGATTATTTTAGCCAATCCTGAAATCATTCAAGCCATTAGCAGTCTAAATGCCATCATTAATTTAGCCCCAACGCGTTTTGGTGCAGCGATTGCCACGCCGATGTTGCAAAACGGCAGCCTGAAACAGTTGTCTAATGACGTGATTCGCCCATATTATGCAGCACAAGCGGAATATGCGGTTGAATTATTGCAGCAAGAATTGGGAAATTATCCGCTCGCCATTCATCAGCCAGAAGGCGCGATTTTCCTGTGGCTGTGGTTTGAAAATTTACCCATTTCCACCAGTGAATTATATGAGCAATTAAAACAACGTGGTACGCTGATTATTCCAAGTGAACCGTTCTTTGTGGGACTGGACACCAGCGATTATCGTCATGCGCGTGAGTGTATTCGCATGAGTATTGCAGGCGACAAAACGGTGTTAAAACAAGGTATTGAAACCATTGGCGCGTTGGTGCGTGAATTGTATGATGGCGCATAATATGCGTATCATTTTCTGCGCGGGTGCGCCCAATCCCAATTTATCGCCATTAAATCAAGGCTATGATGTTTTAATTGGCGTGGACGGCGGCGCACAAACTTTGGTGGCGGCAGGTCATGTGCCTGATTGGGCGATTGGCGATTTTGACAGCGCACCGCCACCGCCCGAATGTCGCCAATTATTACGCTTGCAGCCTGAAAAAGATGATACCGATTTGGAAGCTGCCTTATTGCACATATTACCTCAATATCCTATTGATAAAATAGAACAAATTATTATTTTAGGTGGATTAGGTGGTGGACGACTTGACCATTTACTCGCCAATATTTGGCTGGCGCATCAACCCCGTTTCGCTCCCTATTTAGAAAAATTTTATTTTGTAGAACAAGGTAATAGCTTAAAATTCTACCGTGCAGGCTGTCATGTGATTGAACGTGAAATGGATAAGCGGTATTTATCATTTATTGGGCTGACGGCGTTGCGCGATTTAAGCCTATATGACGTGAAATATGAGCTACGACAACATCATTATCCCCACCCTATTGCATTGATTAGCAATGAATTTATCGGCAATATGATGACGGTTGAATTCACAGAAGGCGTCTTGGCAGCCATTCAATCGGTAGATTCGGGACTGACAACTTAATAACAAAATAACAAAGGAAATCAATCATGTACACACAACTCCCCTTTTTTGGCATCATTCGCGTATCGGGCGATGACCGCCATGATTTTTTGCACAATCAATTATCAAACGACATCAAAAATTTACAAACCAATCAAGCCTGTTACGCCACTTACAACACGCCCAAAGGTCGCGTGATTGCCAATTTCATCGCCCTCAACACAAGCAATGACATCCTACTGATTCTAGCGGCAGATTTAGCCGAAGTCGTTGCCAAACGATTGAAAATGTTTGTATTACGCGCCAAAGTGCAATTAGAAATTCTAGCCGATTGGGGCGTTGCTGGCACACTAAACGATGATGCCACGCCACACATTGCCACCGAACCACAACTCACATTCAACCAAAATGACGCGGGCGACATCGTTTTACCCCATTCAGGCTGCCTGAAAATTGCCCCCAAAACCGAATTACCCCCAGCAGACGACCACGCCATCGCACAATGGAACGGCCACGAAATCAACAGCGGCTACCCATGGATTTGCGCTGCCACCACCGAAACTTGCGTTGCCCAAATGCTCAACCAACACATCATCGGCGGCGTTCACTTCCGCAAAGGCTGCTACCCAGGGCAAGAAATCATCGCACGCGCCCAATACCGTGGACAAGTCAAACGCGGTTTAGCCATCGCCCGTAGCACCGTTGCCCAAACCGCAGGCGCAGAAATTACCGATACCACAGGCGCAGAGGCTGGATTGGTGCTGAACGTTTCAGGCTGCCTGAATTTACTCGTCATCAAACACAGTGCCGCCCAAAGCACCCTACAAGACACATCAGGCAACCCCCTAGAACTCACACACCTATTTTTTGACATCCAGACCGATGCCGAATAATACATAATCATAATAAAGGAACCACCATGCTCCCCCTACCCCGCAAACGCCCCAAAAATGCCAACATCCTACGTCATCGCCTCAACCTATGGGCGCCCCTATTTTTCACAGGCATCAAAATCACCTACCTATCCGAAGACTACACCCACTGCCGCGCCAAATTAAGAAACTGGTACAACACCAAAAACTCACACGGCACCCAATTTGGCGGCAGCCTATTTGCCATGACCGACCCCATTTACGCCATGATGTGCAACTGCCTATTTGGCGAAAAACACTACGTCTGGGACAAAGCCGCCCACATTGAATTTGTCAAAGCCGCGCAAGGCGAAGTTTACCTAGACTGCCAAATCAGCCGCGCCGAAATTGACGCCATCCTCGCCGCCACCGCAGACGGCGAAAAACACCTGCCCGAATTCACCGTTCGCGTATTTGACCAACACAACGAAACCATCGCCATCGCCACCCGCACCCTATATGTGCGCCTAAAAAAAGAATTTCGCCCCACAAAATAAAATTTCAAAACATTGACAGAACGCGGCGTCTTGCCGCCGCACCCACGCCAAAACCCGTGGCACGAAACCGTCCGCATTTCAAAAACAACCTATAGCTAATTTAATTTTAAATCGCTACAAGGCGGCGAGCCGAAGATAGTACAAGTAGTACAGCAAGGCGAGCCAACGCTGTAGCGGTTTAAAAGTAAATTAGCTATAAACCCACCCCACGAAAGCATGACCATGTACTTCCTACTTTCCCCCGCCAAAAACCTCAACGAAACCCGCGATTTCACCCCCAAAATCTACTCCCAACCGCCGCTCCTAGAGCAAGCCGAATTACTCATGAACGACTTGCGCCCCCTAGCCCCCCAAGAACTCGCGGAACTCATGCACATTTCCGACAAAATCGCCCTCCTCAACGCCGAGCGCAACGCCAACTGGCAACCCCCCTTCACCCCCGACAACGCCAAACAAGCCATCTACATGTTTAACGGCGACGTGTACGAAGGCATTGACGCCTACGCCCGTAGCGAAGAAGAAATCAGCTACATTCACAACCATGTACGGATTTTGTCGGGTTTATACGGCATGTTGCGCCCATTGGATTTGATGCAGCCATATCGCTTGGAAATGGGAACCGCTTTAAAAAATTCACGCGGCAAAAATCTATACGAATTTTGGGGCGACCGCATCACCACACGCCTCAATTTCACCCTGAATTGTTCAGAAGATGACATAGTCGTCAATTTAGCCTCACAAGAATATTTCAAAGCCATTCAACCAGCCAAATTAAACGCTCGCATCATCACCCCCATTTTCAAAGATGGCAAAAATGGGTCAAATTTCAAAGTGGTCAGCTTTTACGCCAAACGAGCGCGTGGTTTAATGGTGCGTTACGCTGCACAAAATGCGATTGAAAACGTTGAATTATTAAAACAATTTGATTTGGAGGGCTACGCATTCAATGCCGCCGCCAGTTCAGAAAACGAATGGGTGTTTTTACGCGACCATATTGAAAAATAATAAACAGCATCGTCATTCCCGCGTAGACGGGAATCCAAGTGAAACGGATGCAACTCATTATTTAAAATAAGTTTATTTAATTTTAAAATGGATTCCCGCCTACGCGGGAATGACGACGTAGTTATTTTATTGTGTCAAAGGCAGCCTGAAAATAAAAAGTGCCAATCTAAAACGTACCACCCACCCAAAAGCGTGGGTGCGGCGGCAAGACGCCGCGTTCTGGCGATAAACAACTATTTTTGAATGATGATGAAAAATATGAATTTATTAAAATATTTGCAAGCTCAAGGCATCGGTAGCCGCAAATCGTGTCAATGGTTGATTCGCAATCAGTTGGTGCAGATTAATGGCAATATGCTGGACGATGAAAAGGTGGAGATTCAACCCGATGATGTGCAAACCTTGCATATTGATGGCGAAGATGTGGTGGTGATTCCCCTGCCCTATTATTATATTTTATTAAATAAACCAAAGGATTATGAAACTTCGCATAAACCGCGTGATTATCCAAGCTTGTTCACATTGTTTCCTGAACATTTACGCGCGACCGATATTCAAGCGATTGGGCGATTGGATGCGGATACAACGGGCGTGTTGCTCATTACCAATGATGGGCAATTTAATCATAAAATGACGTCTCCCAAGCATAAAGTGGCTAAAATTTACCGTGTTACGCTGAAACATGCGGCAGATAATGCTTTGTGTGATGCGTTATTGCAAGGGGTGTTGTTGCATGATGAGAATGAAACGGTGGCAGCAGAAGGTGCGGTGTTGTCATCGCCGACTGAGTTGTTATTAACGATTTGTGAGGGGAAATATCATCAAGTGAAACGGATGGTGGCGGCGGCTGGCAATCGGGTAGAGGCGTTGCATCGGGTGCAATTTGGGGAATGGGATACGCAGGATTTGGAAAGTGGGGAATGGCGGTTTATTCAACCGAAATAAGTGATTCAAAAATAAGGACGGAAATAGAATCCGTCCTTATTTTTTCATGAAATGAATTAAGCGGCAGTTTTACGTTTTTCCCACCAGCTCATAATGGGCAAGACCACCGCACACACCAGCGCACCAACAATCACGCCAATCACTAAATTGGAAACGTGTTCCATAATGCCTGTGTCAAAGTGCATGGCGTGTAACCAGTGATGCAATGGCTCAAATTTATGGGCAAAAATACCGCCACCCACTAAAAACATGGCAATCGTGCCAATCACGCTCAAACCGCGCATAAAGCGTGGCATCAACCATAAAATGGCATTGCCAATCGCTGTCAAAGCACCTTTGCCTTTGCTCACTAAATAAGCACCAAAATCATCGGCTTTGACAATCGCTGCCACCAAACCATACACCACTACGGTAATGCCAATCCCAATCGCTGATAATACGGCAATTTTAACCGTTAAACTGGCATTTTCCACCGTCCCCAAGGCAATGATGATGATTTCTGCAGATAAGATAAAGTCGGTGCGAATGGCACCTTTGATTTTGTCGGCTTCGTCTTCGCCGTTGGTTTCGGTGTGGCTATGGTCGTCTGCGTGTGATGAATGGAAGAATTTGTGTAATAGTTTTTCCACGCCTTCAAAGCATAAAAATGCGCCACCAATCATCAATAAAGGGGTAATCAATACGGGCATAAACACCGCCAGCAGCAATGCAATCGGGATTAAAATCACTTTATTAATCAATGAGCCTTTCGCCACCGCCCACACAATCGGTAATTCGCGTTCGGCACGAACCCCTGTTACTTGATTGGCATTCAATGCCAAATCATCGCCCACCACACCAGCCGTTTTTTTGGCGGCAACTTTGGTCATCACGGAAACATCGTCCAGCACAGACGCAATGTCATCTAATAAGGTAAAAAGTGAGGCAAACGCCATTTTGTTGGTTTCCTAAAGTTAAATTTAGATATTTTACGCGATTTGTTTGATAAGTCGCCATAGAATCTGTCAATTTGTAAATTGATTTTCATATTGAATCGTATAATATTTTATTATTTTATTGTTTTTTATGATGAAAAAATATTCAGGCAGCCTGAAATGTAGTTTCAGGCTGCCTGTATCATTGGTAAAATCACAACAACATGATGTTGCAGCTTTATTCTTTACCCGCTTCAATTTGGATGTTTAATTTCACTTGTTTGGTCATCCCTGCATCTACCAAGTAGTTCATGCCCCATTTGCTGCGGTCAATCGTAGCGGTAAAGTCACCGCCGCATACTTGTGTTTTCAGCATAGGGCTTTGATAGCAGTTAAATTTGGTGGCGGTTAAGGTAACAGGTTGGGTTTTGCCCAGCAAGGTTAATTTGCCTTGAACGGATTTCAATTTTTTGCCAGCAAAGACAAATTTGGTTGATTGAAAACGCATTTCAGGGAATTTTTCGGCATGGAATAAATCGGCTGATTTCAAATGTTCGGTAAAATGGCTTGAGCCTGTTTGTAAATTTGCCAATGGTAATGTTAAATCAATATTACCTGTGCGTTTGGCAGCGTCAAAATTCAATTTTCCTTCCAAGCCATAGATGCCGCCCACATTGGTACTGGTGCCAAAATGGTCAATTTCAAAGCGTGCATTGGTGTGTGCGCTGTCAATTTTGTAGCTGGCTGCGCTGGCAGTTGCGGCAGAAACTGCCAATACGGTTGCAATTAAAAAACGTTTCATAACCAATCCTTAAAATGAGTGTAATCAAATAAAACCGTATCATAACAAAGTTTGCGCTATGATAAAATGCTGATGTATTTAACACAGTTTTAACGCTGGTTTAATGATGACACGGCAAAAACTTTCAATGCTGCCTGAAACCTGCCCCCTCCCCTGCGGCGCGGGGGAGGGTTGGGGTGGGGGTACGA
>JBHARQ010000298.1:0-7412 GCA_041831015.1 Simonsiella sp.
AAGAACGGATGCGCCTAGCTCGTCCTTATGCAGATAAGGTGCGTGTGGTCATGCAGCAGCTGGCGCAAACTCATGAATATCATGGCGTAAAAATTTTAGAGCAGTGCGAGAAGATTCAACGTGAACGCGGTGGCATCCAACGCGCAGGCTTTATTCTGATTACTACGGATAAAGGCCTGTGTGGTGGCTTGAATGCTAATTTGTTGAAAAAGTTTTTCGCCAAAGTTCAAGAGTATAAAAGTCAAGGCATTGAAGTTGATGTGGTTTGTTTTGGCAGTAAAGGCTTGATGGCTTGCCAACGTGTTGGCTTAAATGTGGTTGCCAGTGTAACCAATTTAGGTGATACGCCTAAAATGGAAATTTTGCTGGGTTCACTGTCCGAATTTTTCAAACGCTATGTAAATGGTGAGTTGGATATTATCCATTTGGTTTATTCTGGTTTTATTAATACAATGAAACAAGAAGCACGCGAAGAAGTGTTGTTACCTATCAGTTCTCGTGTGTTGGAGCAAGATTCTACTGAAGTTGAACAAGAAAAATTCAACTGGGATTATTGCTATGAACCTGACCCATCAACAGTATTGGAATATTTGGTTCGCCGCTATTTAGAATCTGTGGTTTATCAAGCAGTTTGCGATAATATGGCATCTGAACAAGCTGCACGAATGGTAGCCATGAAAGCCGCTACCGATAATGCAGGTAATGCCATTAAAGAATTGCGCTTGGTGTATAATAAATCTCGTCAAGCAGCAATTACCACAGAATTGTCAGAAATTGTGGCAGGTGCGGCAGCCGTTTAAGGCAGCCTGAAACTGTCAAGAAGATTAGGATACGATAATGAGCCAAGGCAAAATCGTACAAATCATTGGTGCGGTTGTGGACGTGGAATTTCCACGTGATGCAATTCCTCGCGTTTACGATGCGCTGAAACTGGTTGATGTTGACTTGACTTTAGAAGTTCAACAACAACTGGGTGACGGTGTGGTTCGTACCATTGCGATGGGTAGTACCGATGGTTTGAAACGTGGTTTAGCAGTTAGTAATACAGGTGCGCCAATTACCGTGCCTGTAGGTAAAGCTACGCTAGGTCGCATTATGGATGTATTGGGTAATCCTGTTGATGAAGCAGGTCCAGTTAATGCTGACCAAAAACGTGCTATTCACCAACCTGCACCTAAATTTGATGAATTGTCTAGCACAACTGAATTGTTGGAGACAGGCATCAAAGTGATTGATTTACTTTGCCCATTTGCGAAAGGTGGTAAAGTAGGTTTGTTCGGTGGTGCGGGTGTAGGTAAAACCGTTAATATGATGGAATTGATTAACAACATCGCCAAAGCACACAGTGGTTTGTCTGTATTTGCAGGCGTGGGCGAGCGTACTCGTGAAGGTAACGACTTCTATCACGAGATGAAAGATTCCAACGTATTGGACAAAGTGGCAATGGTTTACGGTCAAATGAATGAACCACCAGGTAACCGCTTGCGTGTTGCTTTGACTGGTTTGTCAATGGCTGAACATTTCCGCGATGAAAAAGATGAAAACGGCAAAGGTCGCGATGTATTGTTCTTTGTGGACAATATTTACCGTTACACATTGGCAGGTACTGAAGTGTCTGCATTGTTGGGTCGTATGCCTTCTGCGGTGGGTTATCAACCAACGCTGGCTGAAGAAATGGGTCGTTTGCAAGAGCGTATTACTTCTACGCAAACAGGTTCGATTACTTCGATTCAAGCCGTATATGTACCAGCCGATGACTTGACTGACCCGTCTCCTGCGACAACGTTTGCTCACTTGGATGCAACAGTGGTATTGAGCCGTGATATTGCATCTTTGGGTATTTATCCTGCGGTAGACCCATTGGATTCTACGTCTCGTCAGCTTGACCCAATGGTGTTGGGACAAGAGCATTATGATGTAGCGCGTGGCGTTCAATCTACTTTGCAAAAATACAAAGAGTTGCGTGATATTATCGCGATTTTGGGTATGGATGAATTGTCTGATGAAGACAAATTGACAGTAATGCGTGCGCGTAAAATCCAACGGTTCTTGTCTCAACCATTCCATGTAGCAGAAGTGTTTACGGGTTCTCCTGGTAAATATGTACCATTGCGCGATACCATTGCTGGCTTTAAAGCGATTCTCTCTGGCGAATACGACCACTTACCTGAACAAGCGTTCTATATGGTAGGCGGTATTGAAGAAGCTGTTGAGAAAGCGAAAACCTTAAGCTAAGGAGGCTGGCATGAGCGTCATGCAAGTTGAAGTGGTAAGCAGCGAGCAAAGCATTTACGAAGGTGAAGCAACTTTTGCAGTCATTCCAACTGTAAATGGTGAACTTGGTATTTATCCACGACACGAGCCCATCATGAGTTTGGTACGTCCAGGTGTGTTGCGCTTGACCGTACCCAATCAGCAAGAAGAAGTGATGGTTGCCATTGCAGGTGGGGTTTTGGAGGTTCGTCCTCACAAAATTACTGTTTTGGCAGATGTGGCGGTGCGTAGTTCAGAAATGGACGAAGCACGCGCAGCAGAAGCTAAAAAGTGTGCTGAAGAATGTTTGGCGAAAGAACTGGATCCACGTTCTCGTGCTCAAGCTGAAGCTGCTTTGGAAGCTGCCATTGCACAGCTGAAAACTTTGGATTATATCCGTACACATAAGCGTTAATGGCTTAATCAATCAAACCGTTTCTGAATGAATGTTCAGAAACGGTTTTTTGTTTGATTTGAATATTCAGGCTGCCTGAAAATGAATCCATTATATTAAACGATTATTTTTAATTTACATTTTCTTACAAAAAATGATTGCAAATTTTCAAAGACAAAGTTATATTGCTACTTTGATTTTTTAATAAGAAGAAAGAGATGTGGCAATTATGGAGTCAAATCAAGGACAAAAGGATTTGCAGCGCAATCTGCAAAATCGGCATTTGCAATTAATTGCAATCGGTGGCGCAATCGGTACAGGTTTGTTTATGGGTTCAGGCAAAACGATTAGTTTGGCAGGGCCTTCGGTGATTTTCACTTATATGTTGATTGGTTTTTTCCTGTTTTTCATTATGCGCGCCATGGGCGAATTGCTGCTGTCAAATTTGGAATATAAATCATTCACGGATTTTACTTATGATATTTTGGGGCCATGCGCGGGCTTTTTTGTGGGCTGGACGTATTGGTTTTGCTGGGTCGTGATTGGGGTGGCGGATATTATCGCGATTACGGGGTATATGAAATTTTGGTGGGCAGATATTCCTTTATGGCTGCCTGGCTTGATTTGTATCATCATTATGACCACGATGAATTTATTAACCGTGCGTTTATTTGGTGAGATGGAATTTTGGTTTGCATTGGTTAAAATCATCGCCATTGTAGGATTGGTGGCTGTTGGTGGTTATTTAATTACAACGGGTTTTGTAAATCCGAATACAGGCATTCCTGCATCTATTACGCATTTATGGGCGCGTGAAGGGGGGATGTTCCCTCATGGGATTGGTGGTTTTTTCTCGGCATTCCAAATCGCATTTTTTGCTTTTGTGGGCATTGAATTGGTCGGTACGGCGGCTGCGGAAACGAAAGACCCATACAAAAATTTGCCTGCAGCGATTAATCGTATTCCCATTCGTGTGATTATTTTCTATGTTTTGGCGTTGGCGGTGATTATGACGGTAACGCCTTGGGATGAGGTCAATCCGAAAAATAGTCCTTTTGTGAATATGTTTACTTTGATTGGGATTCCTGTGGCGGCGGGTTTGATTAATTTGGTGGTGTTGTCATCGGCTTTATCATCAGCAAACGGTGGGATGTTCTCAACGGGTCGGATGTTGTTTGGTTTGGCGAAAACGCAGTCTGCGCCACGTTTGTTTGGTCTGTTGAATGTGAATGGTGTGCCTGCGCCTGCATTGTTGTTTTCGTGCATGTTTTTGTTGGTTGGGATTGTGTTGTTGTATCAAGATGGTGATATTATGAATATGTTTACCATCGTAACAACGATTTCTAGTATTGGCTTTATTTTTGTGTGGATTATGATTTTGTTGGCGTACATCAAATATCGTAAGACGCGCCCTGAAATGCATACGCAATCGGTGTATAAAATGCCTGGTGGGGTGTTGATGTGTTATGCTTGTTTGGCGTTTTTGGTGTTTTCTTTGTTTTTGTTTACGCGCGATAAGGATACGCTGGAAGGGATGTTATACACGCCCGTTTGGTTTGGGGTGTTGGCGGTTGGTTATTATTTGAATCGTCAGAAGATTATTGCTGCGGCAGCTCATCGCCAGAAATAAGTTGTGAGAGAATCAGGCAGCCTGAAGGTATTTTCAGGCTGCCTGTTTGTTTTTTTGAAGTGCCAATCGTTTCGTGCCACTTACCTAAAAGCGTGGGTGCGGCGGCAAGACGCCGCGTTCTGGCGGTTAGGATTAATGGACAGTTGGTGGGGTAAAGAGTAGGGCAAGCTGGTTTTGGTAATAGCGATTGCCGTTGCGTTCGTCAAAGTCTTTGGCTAATCCGCGCGCTGCCATGAGGGCTTCGTCGTTGAATGGTGCGACGGCAATCAGGTATTGTAAATAGTCAAATGGGTTGTTTTGGGCGGCATCAACGATGGGGGTGCTGAATTCGTCTAGTAATTCTTCGGCGCGGTCTCGTTTATTGAGTCGGACTGCCAGTTGAATTAATTTTGGCATAATAAACAGGAAATTATCGCCTGCATCGCGGATGTATTCAATCGCGTCTTCTAGGTAATCTTGTGCATCTTCTGTTTCGCCAAGCTGTATCAGGCTGTCAATGGCGGGGTAATAGGTTAGGTGGGGGACTTCGCCGCAGCTCATGTCGCCTAGCAAAATGGGTTTGGCTAATTTGGCGGCTTGTTTGTAGTCGCCAATAAAATGGTAGTATTCAACCAAACCATTGATTTCGCAGGCTTCGCAGTCGTTCATCATGTGGTTTTCATCGGCATGGACGCAAGCTTGCCATTGGGCAAATTCGGCTTTGGCAATATCAACTTCGCCCATAAGCATGGCTTGTTCCATTTTGGCTTTGTGAATCATTGCCATGCTCATTTCAAAGTCTTGATATAGGTTGGTCATGTGGTTGATGGCGTTGGCGATGTCTTCACGCGATTCGCTTAAGTCGGTGGGCAAGCTGGCGGTAATCCATTTGTATTTCCATAAACATGAGAGTAATTCACCAAGATAGGTTTCTTCTTCCTCGCTGTCGTCGGGCGATTGTTTCCAACTGGTGAAATAATGCGCGGTCAGCCAATTCAAGCAATGCATTTGCCAGCCGCGTGAGAACATTTTGTTGCTGATTTCATCGGCATTAATCACGTAATTGGCGATGGCAATCGCGGTTTCATGGTCGTGTTCGTCCATGGCGGTGTTGAATAAGTCGATGGTTAGGTTTTGGCGAGCGCGGTGGTTGTCTAGGTCTTGAATTTGTTCTGGGGAGAAAATCATGGTGGTCTCGTGTTTTATTTTTTTAAATATGGGAAATAAGGTTTCAGGCTGCCTTTCGGTATATGGCTTTTTAAATGAACCACTTGCCATTACGACGGGCGCAGCGTGGGTGCGGCGGCAAGACGCCGCGTTCTGGCAAAGATTCAGGCAGCCTTTCGGGAAATGCCGTCAATTTTCAGGCTGAAACCTTTGCAAAACTCATGGAGCGCGGACGGCTCGTCCGCATTTTGATACAAACCGAAACAAGAATTTAATCAAATCAACCAAGCGGACGAGCCGTCCGCGCTCCGATTGATGCCATTGACTTTGTTTGAGATGCTTTTGCAAAGGTTTTAGGCTGCCTGTGTTAGTTTTTCATGGATTGCACAGGCGCAGGAATGCGTCCGCCACGATTAACAAACACTTCGCAACTGCCTTCTTTCACAGGCATAATTGGCGCATAACCCAGCAAACCGCCAAATTCCACGCTTTCGCCTACGTCTTTGCCTGTAACAGGGATAATACGGACGGCAGTCGTTTTGCTGTTAATCATGCCAATGGCGGCTTCATCGGCAATAATGCCCGAAATGGTTGCCGCGCTGGTTTTCCCAGGCACGGCAATCATATCCAAGCCCACCGAACACACGGCTGTCATCGCTTCCAATTTGTCCAACGTGAGAATGCCGCTTTCGGCAGCTGCAATCATGCCTTCATCTTCCGACACGGGAATGAACGCGCCACTCAAACCGCCCACCGCACTACTTGCCATCATGCCGCCTTTTTTGACCGCGTCATTGAGCAATGCCAACGCTGCCGTAGTGCCGTGTGTACCGCAAACGGTCAAACCCATGCTTTCCAAAATTCGCGCCACGCTGTCGCCAACGGCTGGCGTTGGGGCAAGCGACAAATCCAAAATACCAAACGGAATGCCCAACATTTTAGACGCTTCCTGACCAATCAATTCGCCTACACGTGTGATTTTAAACGCGGTTTTCTTCACAATTTCTGCGATTTCGGTTAAATCGTGGCTGTCGCAACCTTGCAAGGCAGCCTGAACCACACCAGGCCCCGACACCCCCACATTGATGACCGCGTCCGCTTCGCCCGAACCGTGAAACGCGCCCGCCATAAACGGATTGTCTTCCACCGCATTACAAAACACCACGATTTTGGCGCAACCAAAACCTTCGGGCGTGATGTCGGCGGTTTGCTTGATAATTTCGCCCGACAATTTGACCGCGTCCATGTTAATCCCTGCGCGAGTTGAGCCGATGTTGATGGACGAACACACAATATCGGTGGTTTTCATCGCTTCGGGAATGCTGCGGATAAGCGTTTCATCGGCTGGCGACATGCCTTTTTGCACCAATGCCGAAAAACCGCCAATAAACGACACGCCAATCGCTTTGGCGGCTTTGTCTAATGTTTGGGCGATGGAAACGTAGCTGTCTGCGCCCGTTGCGGCAGCGATTTGCGCGATGGGCGTAACGGAAATGCGTTGATTGACAATCGGCACACCATATTTTGCCGACAAATGCTGGGCAGTTGCCACCAAATCTTTGCCAATGCGCGTGATTTTATTGTAAATATTTTGATTTAACACGTTAATATCGGGGTGGATACAATCGTGCAAATCAATGCCAATGGTAATGGTACGCACATCAAAATTTTGTTTGGCGACCATGTTAATGGTTTCTAGAATTTCGTTAGTTTGGATATGGTTCATTTTTTTACTTTCTAATGTTCAGGCAAGCTGAAAAGTTACATACCTAAAAACGTATTGCCACGCTGACTATGTTGTTGCAACCATGTAGCTAAATCACGGTAGGTATTTTCAATGTGTTGTATGGTGCAAGGAAATTCATCATCAAACTGTTGTTGATACTCCTCTTTATTATCAAACAATAATGTTTGAATATTTTCGCCAATATTGATATAAGGGCGACCAACTTTATTGGAATACCATTCAGGTTTATCAAAATCATTTGG
>JBHARQ010000299.1:0-4117 GCA_041831015.1 Simonsiella sp.
CAAATCAACACAATATTTCATTTTGATGAGATTCAAATAGTTGGCGACGAGCCGTCGCCGCTCCATGGGGTGCGATTTAAATTTTGTCGTGTACCGAAAGGCAGCCTGAAATCCCAATAAACGGGAAATATTCAGGCTGCCTGTTTATTTTCAATATGACATTCCAATTATGATGCCAATTGATTCACCGCCAAATGCTGGTCTAATGCCACCGCCGCGCCTGTGATACCAGGGTATTTACTCAATACCACATACACAGGAATCGCCGCTAAATAAGCATCAAAACGCCCTTTATTTTCAAAACGATTGCGGAATGGCGAATATTTAAAATAATCAATAAAGCGCGGAATAATGCCACCGCACAAATACACACCACCACGCGCACCCAAAGTCAATGCCAAATTAGATGCCACCGTCCCCAACATCGCGCAGAAAATATCCAACGTCAAACGACACAAAGGCGATGAACCACTCAAAGCACGTTCACTGATTTCAGCAGGCGTCATTTTTTGACGTTTCACACCTTCACGTTCAGCCAACGCATCGTAAATCAACACCAAACCTGCACCGCTCAAAAAGCGTTCTGCCGAAACGTGTCCGTATTTTTTCTTCGCGTATTGCCAAATCATCACTTCCGTATCGTCAAAAGGTGGGAAGCTGGTATGACCGCCTTCGCCAGCCAATGGCACATAACCCGTTGGCGATGGAATCAAACCACTCACACCCAAACCCGTACCAGGGCCAATCACCGCTTTAGGCGCATTTTCAATCGGTTGAATGCCGCCTACTTGCACCAAATCTTCAGGCTGCGTTTTGGTAATTGCCAAAGCCTGCGCGGTAAAATCATTGATAAATAATAAGGTTTCCAAACCCAACGCTTGGCGCGTGGTTTCAATCGAAAATGCCCAGTGATGATTGGTCATTTGCACCCAATCACCCACAATCGGATTGGCAATCGCCACTGATGCGTATTTGATTTCAGGATTCCCCGCACGTTTTAAAAACTCTTTGGTGGCATCAACGATGGTATCGTAATCATTACATGGCAACACTTCTGTTTTTTCAAATACTTGATGCGATGTTTCCAAAGCAAAACGCGCATTCGTGCCACCAATATCGGCAACCAAACGTGGGTAAGTGGCTGTTTGTTGAGATTCAGTTTTTTTGGATTTAGTCGTGGTAGAAGACATTTGCATTCACCTTATCAGAATTTAAAACGTAGCTAATCGGGAATTGTTGCGTAACCGCTTGTTCTGCTTGACGATAAACGGCTAATTTTTCTGCACCTGCGATAGACAAATAAACATGCGGTGTGGCTTCAATCGCTGCCAAAGTCATGGAAACCCGTTCATGCGGCGCGGTAACAGGCGTGGTGTGCAACAATGCTTTTGGATAATCAGCGCGTACCGCATCAGCAAATTGCGGTGCTTGTGGGAAAATGCTGGCGGTGTGTCCATCGCCGCCCATGCCCAATACCAACACATCGGGTTGCACATAATGTTGCAATGCAAATTCAACCGCAGCAGCCGTGTTTTTCAAACTGTCTTCCGTTGCATCATCGCTCACAACAGGCAACCAAGTGGCAACGGCAGCTTGATTTTGCAATAAATATTGACGCACCAAACCTGTGTTGCTGTCAGCGTGTTGGGTGGGAACAAGGCGTTCATCAACCAAAGTCAAATTAACACGCGCCCAGTCCAAATCCATTTGATTTAATGCTTGAAAAAAGGCAATCGGTGATTTACCACCCGATACCGCCAAAGTTGCGCGGTCTTGTTGAGCCAATGTGTCGCGCAAATTTTGGGCAACGGCTTGGGCAAGTTGTTCGGCAGATTGAGAGGCGTTTTGAGTTTGAGTGAAAATAGTCATCGGCGTAAATCCTTTGATTTTTTTGAGGAAAGAAATGATTCAGGCAGCCTTTCAGTACACGATAAAATAAAAATATCGTCATTCCCGCGCAGGCGGGAATCTATTTTCAAATTAAATAAACTTATTTTAAACAAAAGTTTATGTTTATTTTGCTTGGATTCCCGCCTACGCGGGAATGACGGTATATCTACTATTTCAGGCAGCATTTCACAAAATGTCGTGTACTGAAAGGCAGCCTGAAAATCATATTAATGATGAATATTCAATTTGAGACATTCACATACCGCCCTATTATAACGATTTTCAGGCAGCCTGACGGCTTTTTTGGTTAATCTGATGATTTGAAAATTTACTTATTCTGATTTAGTACAAGCTTTTCTAAAATTACAAATACTTTCATCGCAAAACCGATTTATAATGCGCTGCTGAAGAAGTTTTATTACACAGTCTGAATGACACAACCTAAAATCAAGGAAAACAAAAAATGACTCACCCAACCGATTTCCCTGCATGGAAAGCACTCGAACAAGATTATGCTGATACCAAAAACATCCACATGCGCCAATGGTTTGAGCAAGACCCAGACCGCGCGTCTCGCTATTGGATTGAAGTGGGCGGCATCAATGTGGATTACTCCAAAAACCGCATTGACGACAAAATTTTGGCAGATTTGATTGATTTAGCCAAACAAGCGGGGCTGCCTGAACGCATGAAACAAATGTTCCATGGCGAAAAAATCAACCAAACCGAAAACCGCGCTGTATTACACGTTGCCTTGCGTAACCGCACCAACAGCCCTATCGTAGTGGACGGCGAAGACGTCATGCCAAAAGTGAATGCCGTATTGCGTAAAATGGGCGATTTCGCTCACGCCGTGCGTAGCGGTCAATGGTTGGGCTACACGCAACAAGTGATTACTGATGTGGTGAATATTGGTATCGGTGGTTCAGATTTGGGCCCATTGATGATGTGTACTGCGTTGAAAAACTTCGGACACCCACGTTTGCGTATGCACTTCGTGTCTAACGTGGACGGCTCACAATTACGCGATGTGTTGGAAAAAGTACACCCTGAAACCACCTTGTTCATCATCGCGTCTAAAACCTTTACCACGCAAGAAACCATTACCAATGCCAACACCGCACGTCAATGGTTCTTGAAAGAAGGTAGCGAAAAAGACATCGCGAAACACTTCGTTGCCGTATCCACCAACAAAAAAGCCGTAGCCGAATTTGGTATTGATACCGACCATATGTTTGAATTCTGGGATTGGGTAGGCGGTCGTTACAGCTTGTGGTCTGCGATTGGTTTGCCAATTATGCTGTATTTGGGCGAAGAAAATTTCATTGAAATGCTCAACGGCGCACATTTAATGGACAACCATTTCATCAACGCGCCTTTGGAACAAAACCTGCCTGCATTATTGGGCTTGATTGGCATTTGGTACATCAATTTCTACGGCGGCGGCAGCCATGTGATTGCACCATACGACCAACATTTGCACCGTTTGCCGAAATTTATCCAACAATTAGACATGGAATCTAACGGCAAACAAGTTCAAATGGACGGTACAGCCGTTGCCACCGAAACGGGCCCAATCATTTGGGGCGAAACAGGCATTAACGGACAACACGCTTTCTTCCAATTGTTGCACCAAGGCACACACGTTACGCCGATTGATTTGATTGCGTCATTGGAAAAACGCAGCAATTTACCAGGGCACCACGAAATCTTGTTGTCTAACGTATTCGCGCAAGCCGAAGCGTTTATGCGCGGCAAAACGCCTGACGAAGCACGCGCCGAATTACAAGCACAAGATTTGTCTGCTGAACAAGTAGAAGCATTGGTACCGCACAAAACATTTAGCGGTAATCGTCCTACTAATATGATTTTGTTGGATAAAATTAATCCACGCAATATGGGCAGCCTGATTGCCATGTACGAACACAAAGTATTTGTACAAGGCGTGATTTGGGGTGTGAACAGCTTTGACCAATGGGGTGTAGAGTTGGGCAAACAGTTGGCGAAAACCATTTTGGCAGAATTGACGGGCGCGATTGACCCACAAAAACATGACGCATCAACCAGCCGCTTGATTCGCTTGTATCGTCAAGCAAACTGCGCGGAAGATGGCACTTGTGAATTGTTTAAATAATTGAATTAAAAAACTTTGACTATACGATAATCAATTTATAAATGACTACAATCTGTTCCCTCTCCCGCTGGCGGGGGAGGGCTAGGGTGGGGG
>JBHARQ010000300.1:0-7817 GCA_041831015.1 Simonsiella sp.
AATAAATCGGACAAAAAATCAGTGAAAACAGTAAAAAACAACGGTCAGGCTGTCTGAATCGTTGATTGAATGGTAAATACTTGAAAATACTGAAATTGTGATGATAGAGCAACAGGGACTGGTGGACGCACCAGTCCCTTTTTATATGAAAAAATGGGTTTATCACACCTATTTTATTGTGAAAGGTAAACGAGTTATACAAAAATTAATGATTTCAAGACGCCAGATTAACAATTGAATCTAGCACGTTAAGAAAGCACAAAAGCAGGTTAAAGTGGCATGAGTTGTCTATTCAGGCGAAAAAAACTTCGGCATAATTCACTTCATCGCAACACAGCGACATTTAACAACAACAAACCCTCTTGGAGATTATCATGAAAAAACAATTAGCACTTTTGATTTTAAGCAGCTTGATTCCTGCAGCCGCTATGGCAGCCGACAACTTTACTGGTGTGGGCGTGGGCGCAGAAGTAGAAACCACCAAATACAAAGTAAATGATGTAAAAGGTGAACAAACTGGCGCAGGTAATTTGAAAGCCGATTACGGTTTCAATATGGGCGGCAACTTTGTTGGCTCAGTAGAAACCAAAGCCAAAATCAATAAAACAGACGCTTTTGAAACCAGCGTTGGTAATTTGGAACAAAAAGACAAATACAGCGTAGGCTATGCTCAAGGTTACCGCGTAACCAGCGATTTGATGCCTTATGCTAAAGCTGAATACATCAACAGCAAATTTAGCGGCGTAGGTTTCGATGACCGTGGTCAAGGTTTTGGCGTAGGCGTGGGTGCGAAATACAATGTTGCACAAAATGTGGAAGTGGGCGCAGAATACGTTCACAGCCGCTTGAAAGTGAAAGACGCATCAAACAATAACAACAAAGAAACCTTTAAAGGTAATACGGTTAGCGCAGGCGTATCGTATCGCTTTAAATAATTTGAGTGATTAAAATCAGGCTGCCTGAAAGGATTGGTTCCATTTTCAGGCAGCCTGATATTTTTGCAAAAGAAAGAATAGAAAAGGGCGGATATACCATCCGCCCTAATACAAACTAGATTTTGCAAAAATGATGATTTAATTGTTTAAATCAACGTTTTTCTTTTTTCTGGCAATCCGCGCACACGCCATACATATATAAAGCATGGTCTACAATGCGGTAGCCATTTTCAGAGGCGATTTTGTCTTGCAAGGCTTCAATTTCGGAATTGTGAAATTCGGTAACGGTGTTGCATTTCACGCAAACCAAATGGTCATGATGTTCGCCGCGATTGAGTTCGTAAACGGCTCGACCGCTTTCAAAATAGTGGCGCAATAAAATACCAGCTTGCTCAAATTGTGTTAAAACGCGGTAAATGGTTGCTACGCCGATTTCGATATCATTTTCTAATAACAGGCGATAGACATCTTCTGCACTTAAATGGTCTTCTGGGTGGGTTTCAAATAAATCTAAAATTTTCAAGCGGGGGCCTGTTACTTTTAAACCATTGTCTTTTAATTGCATAATATTATTCATGACATTATCCTATTGATATTGAGTTACGCAGGGCGCAAAAACAAGGCGTTAGGCGTAACAGTTGAAAGTCGTTATAATACGCATTTTTTACAGGCTTGCCCATTGCTAAATAATAAAAGTTTCTAATTGAAACTTTGGGGCAAGCTATCTCATTCCTTGTTGAAAGGCGAAATATGATGAAAAACATTTTAATGATGGCAGCCGTTGCTTTGAGTTTGAGTGCGTGTGCGCCCAGAGTGATTGAAAAATTACCGTATTATAAAATGCCTGTGGTTCAAGGTATGCCTTTGGATAGTGATGCGGTATTATCTTTGCAAGTGGGTATGACGCGTGAACAAGTGAAATTGAAAATTGGTGAGCCTTTGTTGCGCCCATCGTTTTTTGACAATCAATGGCATTATAATTATCAAATCATGCGCGGCGGTCGAGTTCATGAAGAACGTAATTTAATTGTGTATTTTAATGGTAATGTGGTTGCCAAAATTTCAGGCAGCGCGTTGGATTATGCGCGTGAGCAAGAACAAGCAAAATAATAGAAAGGTTTAGTCATGACTCAACAAGTCAAAATCGCGATTGCGGGTGTGAATGGTCGCATGGGTAAGGTGTTGGTGGAAGCGGTGAATGCGAATCCTCACGCGGTATTGGTGGGGGCATTGGAACACGCAGGTTCGCCTGTATTGGGTTTGGATGCAGGCTATGCGGTGGGGATTCAGACGAATGTGAATATTACGGCTGATGTGGCGCAAGCTTTGGAACATGCTGATGTGGTCATTGACTTTACGCGTCCAGATGCGTCATTGCCCTTGATTGCGGAATGTGAGCAGCGTGGCATTAAAATGGTCATCGGTACAACGGGTTATGATGATGCTGGCAAAGCCGCTATTCAGGCAGCCGCGCAACAACACGCGATTGTATTTGCTGCCAATTATAGCGTGGGCGTGAATTTGACGTTCCATATTTTGGACACGGTGGCGCGTGTGTTGAATGAAGGTTATGACATTGAAATTATTGAAGCGCATCATCGTCATAAAGTGGATGCACCAAGCGGCACAGCGTTGCGAATGGGCGAAGTGATTGCCAATGCGTTGGGGCGTGATTTGAAAGAATGTGCGGTTTATGGACGTGAGGGTCATACGGGCGCGCGCGACCCGAATACGATTGGTTTTGCGACTGTTCGTGCTGGCGATGTGGTGGGCGACCATACGGCATTGTTTGCGACCGATGGCGAGCGTGTGGAAATCACGCATAAAGCCAGCAGTCGGATGACATTTGCGGCTGGGGCAGTACGCGCGGCGGTGTGGTTATCAGGACATGATACGGGCTTGTTTGATATGCAAGATGTGTTGGGTTTGAGAAATTAGAAATAGTTGAAATCAGGCTGCCTGAAATGATTGTGTGCATTTCGGGCAGTTTTTTGTTATGTGATTTCAGTACATGATTCAGTACACAATAAAATCTAATTAACACCATATGGAGCGGCGACGGCTCGTCGCCAACGATTAAATTTCATCAAAATGAAATTGATGGGTTGTTTTAGAAATGGCGACGAGCCGTCGCCGCTCCATTTTGGTCGTGTACTGAAAGGCAGCCTGAAAGTATGATTTGATACGAAAATTATTAAGTATATTATTTGGCTTACTTTTTTAAAAAGTAAGTCGCCGCGCGGCGACAGAGCGCAAAACCATCAAAGTACCACCAACCATCACAACGGGCGCAGCGTGGGTGCGGCGGCAAGACGCCGCGTTCCCGTTAAAATAGCTGAAATCTTTTTTTTCAGGCAGCCTGATTATCTGTGAATCTATAAAATCAGTTAAAATCCACGCTTTTGATTTGCTGATGAAAGCAAGATTATGTTTAAAAGTTTTTTCTTGAATAAGAAATGGTTGCCGTGGTCTATCGGTGGGACGTTGCTGATTTTATTGGCAACTTGGTATAAGGTGCATTTGGATGTGCAAATTAATGAATGGTTTGGTACGTTTTATGATTTGATTCAGAAGATTTTGTCTAAACCAAATAGTGTAACGTTTCCGCAGTTTTTGGCGGAATTGATGGTGTTTGCCAAAATTGCTGGGGTGTATGTGGTGGTGGCGGTGTTGATTGATTTTTTTGGGCGACACTATATTTTTCGTTGGCGCGAGGCGATGACCGATTATTATGTCGCGCATTGGGACAAGGTGCGCCATATTGAGGGCGCATCGCAACGTATTCAGGAAGATACGATGCGTTTTGCCAAAATTATGGAAACTTTGGGCGTAAGTTTTTTGCGTGCGATTTTGACTTTGGTGGCGTTTTTGCCGATTTTGCATGAATTGAGCAAGCACGTTACTGAATTGCCGTGGGTGGGCAAAGTGGAACATTCGCTGGTGTTGGTGGCGTTGATTTTTTCGCTGTTGGGTACGGTGGCGTTGGCAGTGATTGGGATGAAATTACCAGGCTTGGAATTTAATAATCAAAAGGTGGAGGCGGCTTACCGCAAAGAATTGGTGTTGGGCGAAGATGATGCCAATCGCGCCCAACCGCCTAAATTGGCTGAATTATTTGCTGATGTGCGCCGCAATAATTATCGTCTGTATTGGCATTATATGTATTTTGATTTGGCGAAATGGTCGTATTTGCAATTTGCGGTGGTGGTGCCGTATATTGCGTTGGCACCGAGTTTGTTGTCGGGCGCATTGACGCTGGGGATTTTGCAGCAAATTATCCGTGCGTTTAACAAAGTGCAAGATTCGTTTCAATTTTTGGTTAATTCGTGGACGACGATTGTGGAATTATTGTCCATTCACAAACGCTTAAAAGGTTTTGAACAGCAAATTCGTCAATCTCAAAATCAACTTTAAAAAAACATCGTAACTGAATTTGCCCATAAATCTTCTTTTTGATTTTTGGGCAATTTTTTGATGCGATGTTCCCATTGCGCGGCTTCGCTGCGCGTTAAACAACACGCGACTACACGCAACGCCACCGCACCACGCATTCGTGTATAACGTGCGCCTTTTCCCGAAATGTGCGCTGCCCAGCGTGTCGCCGCATCCACCGTTATCCCGCAATACAAAGATTCATCGCCACAACGCAATAAATACACGCACCAATACTTTTTCATATCCAAATTTCAGCCAAAAATCACAGTTTACCGCGTTTCAGGCAGCCTGAAACCCATGAAACACTTGTCGCATCAAAATAATCACGTTACCATTCCATTTTTTGAATAACACGATTTCAGGCAGCCTGAAACATTTTGATTGAGATAATAAAATGATTAACGACATCCAAAAAAGTGCCGAAAGCAAAATGCAACGCTCATTAGAAGTATTGAGCGAAAACCTAGCCAAAGTTCGCACAGGTCGCGCCCACACAGGCTTATTAGACCAAGTAGAAGTAGAATATTGGGGCAACATGGTGCCAGTAAGCCAAGCCGCCAGCTTGACCCTGATTGACGCGCGTACCATCGGCGTAAAACCCTTTGAAAGCAATATGGCGAGCAAAATTGAAAAAGCCATCCGCGATTCAAATTTAGGCTTGAACCCAGCATCGGTGGGCGACTTAATCCGCGTTCCCATGCCCATGTTGACCGAAGAACGCCGCAAAGACCTGATTAAAGTCGTGCGTGGTGAAGCCGAAGACGGACGCGTATCCATCCGCAACGTACGCCGCGATGCCAACGACCACATCAAAAAACTATTAAAAGACAAAGAAGTATCGGAAGATGAAGCACGTCGTGGCGAAGAAGCCGTGCAAAAACTGACCGACAAATACATTGCCGAAGTCGATAAAATGCTGACCGCAAAAGAAGAAGATTTGATGGCAATTTAATCACCCATTACAAAACAGGCTGCCTGAAGTCCAAGTGGACGAACCATTCAGGCAGCCTGAAATTTGCCAGAACGTGGCGTATCGCCGCCACACCCACTCTTAGAACCTGTATTCATAGCCAAACACGATGGATTTTCGCCCCATTTGGCACGCCTGCTGCGTTGATTTTCATGTCAATAGGAACGCTATTGACATGAAAATCGCCTTGCATCCGCACCAACTGGTACAAAAATCCATTTCGCGTTGGCTATGAATACAGGTTCTTAAATTGAGGCAGCCCAACCAGTTGCAGTCCCATCATTAGCCCCTATCATCTAATCAAAAAAACATCATATTATTTCGTACTCTACACTGTAAATAAGAATGTCTCTCAATAAAAACTTGAAACCATTAAAAAAAACCATCTTTCACTACCCATATATTGCAAAAATTGGTTAAAATGATGGGTTACGACAAACTACTTTTACCAAATAGGTGTCAAATATGCTGGCAAACTATTTTCCTGTCCTGATTTTCCTCATGATTGGTTTAATCGCAGGTATCCTATTTATCGCGTTGGGTACGATTTTGGGCCCAAAACGCCATTACCACGAAAAAGATACGCCGTTTGAATGTGGCTTTGAAGCCTTTGAAAATGCGCGTATGAAATTTGATGTGCGTTATTATTTGGTCGCCATTTTGTTTATTTTGTTTGATTTGGAAGTGGCGTTTATGATTCCGTGGGCGGTGGTGTATAAAGATTTGATGGCTCAAACGGGTGCTTACGCGTTTTGGTCTATGCTCGTGTTCATCGTGGTTTTGACGGTGGGCTTTGTTTACGAATGGAAAAAAGGTGCGCTGGAATGGGAATAGAAGGCGTTTTAAATAAAGGTTTCGTAACCGCAAGCGCGGATACGGTGTTGAACTATGTGCGTACTGGCTCATTGTGGCCGGTTACTTTTGGCTTGGCTTGCTGTGCGGTGGAAATGATGCACGCGGGCATGGCGCGTTACGACCTTGACCGTTTCGGCATTATTTTCCGTCCATCGCCACGTCAATCGGATTTGATGATTGTGGCGGGTACGTTGTGCAATAAAATGGCACCTGCTTTGCGCCGTGTGTACGACCAAATGGCTGAACCGCGTTGGGTGTTGTCTATGGGTTCGTGCGCCAATGGCGGTGGCTATTATCACTATTCGTATTCGGTGGTGCGCGGTGCTGACCGCATTGTGCCTGTGGACGTGTATGTTCCGGGTTGTCCGCCGACTGCGGAAGCGTTGCTGTATGGCTTAATTCAGTTGCAAGGCAAAATTAAACGAACTTGTACGATTGCACGTCATTGAGATTTTCAGGTTGCCTGAATTGCATGAAATGGAATATGAACAAGTGCCACGCGAACGCTCCATATTTGATAGTCAGAGAAATTTATTACTGATTTATATGGATAAAAAATTACATAAGCGCGATATTGCTTTACAAATTTGTCAATTTTTTGCCGTAACAGATGTTAATCAAGTACGATTTTGCACAGACCCACACTATGAGACTGAATGATGAATAAATGCGACGAATTGCAACGCCGTTACGCAGAAATTTTAAGTAAATCTGAACATCAGGCATTGTTAAAAGAGATAAGTGGAAATCCAAAATTTTCACGTTTGCATTTGAGCTTTGTTCCTGATAATTACGAACAAGCAGCGCACAAAATTTTGATTATTGGACGTGAAACGCGCGGTTGGTCGTATAAGTTACCTAATCAGCAATATGATTTGGAAGGTGTTTTGGCGAGTATGCAAGCCAGTCAAAAGCATTTTCTTAAATTAGTAACACGCAATTCCAATTTACGAGGACGTTCATTTTTTAATTTTGTGCGGAATGTTGGTAAGCGAAGTGGTTTTGACGGTTTGATTTGGGCAAATATTTTTGCTTTGGATTACGAAGAAAGCCACCCAAAGCGTTTACCTTTGTATCCTGCTATTACAAAATTATCGGGCGAATTGTTGAATGCTTTGATTGATGTGATGCAGCCTGAAATTATTTTATTTGTAACAGGTGGTGATGGTGTTGAAGCTCGGCGTGAATGTTTTCCGAATATTCGTTATTCAGGCGAAGATACAGACGGCATTCCAAAGCATTTGTTAGAGCGTTTTTACTTTGAAAATAGTGATGTCTTGTGTTACCGCGCACCACACCCAAGTGCCACGCATGAAAAGCGCCAACAGGCATTAAAACACTTGGTTTCGTTATTGCCTAAAATTTAAATTGGTAAAAAGAAAAAGTCGTTTCAGGCTGCCTGAAACAATAAACAAAACTAGGAACGCAAAAAAATGCACGTTATTGATTTACACGCCAGCGTACAAAATATTTTAGGCGACAAAGCCAGCAAAATCCTGTTGGCGTTGAACGAAGTAACCGTTGAATGTTTGCCTGAACACTATTTGGACATCATGCAAACCCTGCGCGACCACGAAGACTTACACTTTGAAAGCCTAGTGGATTTGTGCGGAGTGGATTAC
>JBHARQ010000301.1:0-12720 GCA_041831015.1 Simonsiella sp.
ACTACAGATGAAAATCCAAAAAAGCAATTATTAGAATGGTGGGTTCCTGAAAAAGAAATTTTTGAAGGATTTGAAATTTTTGATCATATTGATAACATTATAGAAGAAGATAAGCGAACAATTGGTTCTAATATCAATTTAGCAAAAGTTATATTCAAAGATTTCTTCTTAAATGGACAACCTAGTGAAAATCTATTATTAGATTTTAGATCAATTTGGAATCCAAAAGAGCAAGCATAGTTTGCGTACTTGAATCCGACCGACCGTTCTACGAAGAACGTACCGTTCCGCGCCACAAACCAAAAAGCGTGGTACGCGGCAAGACGCGTGTTCTATGCTAAAAGTGATGACGACTCAAAAATCGTAGGTAAAATGAAAGGCGATCAATGAGTTAAATCCATTCATAACCCATTTATCGCCTTAATTCTAATTAAAAATTATTTCGCTACAGACGCACCGCTTGCCGCCGCTACAGCCGATGCTTCAGATGCCGCACCTGCTGCCGCTTGTTCGCCCCAAGATGCAGGGAATTTGTAACCTGCAAATTTGGCTTTGGCATAAGTTTTGAATTCATCGCTTTCATAGGCAGCCGTAACGTCTTTCACCCATTTGCTGTCTTTGTCTGCGCTGCGAATGGCTGACCAGTTCACATACGCAAAGCTCGGTTCTAACAACAAGGTATCGGTCAATTTCATGCCGCTGGCAACCACATAGTTACCATTCACAATCGCAAAATCCACATCAGAACGGCTGCGTGGCAAATTAGACGCATCCATTTCTACTAATTTGATTTTTTTGATGTTTTCAGCAATATCTGATTTGCTGGCAGTCAAAGGATTCACACCTTCTTTTAATTTAATCCAGCCCAAACCGTCCAACATCACCAAACCACGCGCCAAATTAGACGGATCGTTTGCCAGAGACACGCTAGAACCTTCTTTCACTTGGTCAAGCGCAGTTAATTTGCCTGCATAAATACCCAAAGGCGCAGTCGGCACTTGGAATACTTCCACAATATCCAATTTGTGTTCAGCTTTAAAGCTGTCTAAATAGGGTTTGTGTTGGAACACGTTGATGTCAATCGCGTTTTCTGCCAATGCTTTGTTTGGAATGGTGTAATCAGGAAATTCGGTAATGGTTACTTTATAACCTTGTTTTTCCAAAATGGGTTTGATGCTGTCTTTGACTTGTTCCGCAAAATCACCAGGGGTTACACCGAAACGGATTTCGGCTTTTTCTACCACAGGTGCTGCGCCTGAAGCATTGGCTGCCGCAGGTTTTGCCGCGTCTTGCTGACCGCCACAAGCCGACAATGCCAATGCAATCACGCCCGCCAAAGATAATTTAAATACTGAATTCATAATAAAGTTCTCCAAAAAAGAAAAAATGGTTTTAGGTTGCTTTTCAATTAAAGCAGTCAATCAATTTAACGTTTATTTAATTTGGCTGACAACATATTGCCAACCGTCTGAATGGCAATTACCATCGCTGCCAAAATCAGCACCACCACCAACATCACATCTCCCATATAGCGATGATGTCCATACAAAATCCCCAAATTACCAATACCGCCCCCACCAATTACACCAGCCGCCGCACTTTCGCCCAAAATCGCAATCATCAAAATGGTGATGCTCAACACAAGACCTGAACGTGCTTCACTCAATAATACTTTGAAAATAATGGTAAATGGCGATGCGCCCATGGCTTGGGCGGCTTCTACCACGCCACGCGGCACTTCATTCAAATTTTGTTCCACCAATCGCGCAAAGTAGAAACTCGCCGCCACGCTTAAGGATACGCAAGCCGCTTTCCAGCCATACGATGTTGATAAAATTAATTTGGTTAGCGGTGCCAACACAATCATCAAAATCACAAATGGAAATGAGCGCATAAAGCTAATCACCCAACTCAAACTGCGATTAATCGGCACATGTTCAAAAATCTGTCCGCGCCCACTGGTAAACAGCCAAATCCCCAATAAGCCACCCAACACCACACTCACCACAGTAGAGACGCCTACCATCATCAATGTTTCGCCAATTGCTTGATAAATTTCAGGTTTTAATTTGGCGACATTTTCAAAATTTTTTAAATCTTCAAAACTCATGTTTCGTACTTTCTTTTATTGATTGCGCTTGTTTTCAGGCTGCCTGAAATTTCATCAATCTTCGCGCAATAATTCTTTGCCAATTTCTGATTGTGCCAAAATCACGCCCTCTTTTACATCAGCCACTTCCAATAATTTCCCCTGATGCAATAATGCGGTGTGATGGCACAAACGCCGAATCACACTCATTTCATGCGTTACAATCACAATCGTTACTTGAAATTGTTGATTAATTTCGCTCAAGCATTGCAACACATCGCGCGTGGTAATTGGGTCAAGCGCGGAAGTGGGTTCGTCTGCCAAAATCACGGTCGGACGCGGTGCCAATGCACGGGCGATGCCCACACGTTGTTTTTGTCCGCCCGATAATTGGGCAGGATAATGTGCGGCACGTTCGGTCAAATTCACAATTTCCAAACATTCCGCCACTCGCGCATCAATTTGATTTTTATCCCAACCTGCAATTTCTAATGGAAAGGCGATATTTTCCGCAACCGTGCGATTGCTTAATAAATTAAATTGTTGAAAAATCATGCCAATGCTTTGTCGTGCTTGGCGTAATTGCGCGTCATTCATGGCGGTTAGGTCTTGTTGATTGACCCACACTTTGCCCGAATCTGGGCGTTCCAATAAATTAATCAGGCGCAATAAGGTGGATTTTCCCGCCCCTGAATAGCCCATTAAACCGAAAATTTCGCCTTGCTCAATGGTCAAGCTGGTTGGCGACACGGCGGTAAACCATGTTTTATCGCGATTTTGAAATTTTTTTGATACGTTTTCTAGTGTAATCATAATGTTGTTTCATAAATAATGCCCGATGTGGCGACACAACGGGCTATTTTCATAGGCTTAGCTGTTTACGCCCGCAAGCGGTGTCAAATCGGCGATTTATTTTATATAAACCGTGATTAAACGCGATTGCCAAATGCTTGTCAAGACGGTTTCAATCTAATTGATATAACCATTTAGGCGACTTGAAATGTGTCAGGAACGCGGCGTCTTGCCGCCGCACCCACGCTGGTCTCCGTAGCGTTATTGCGTGGCACGTTCACCATGATGAAAAGCGCACCGTTCCGCGCCACAAACCCAAAGCGTGGGTGCGGCGGGAAGACGCCGCGTTCTGGTGCATTACTGCTTTTGTCCAAATGTCGCCCACACGCGGAGGCGGCGGAAGGTGTCGGCGTCGAGCATATCGGGCAGTACCAGTTGCCAAATCACGCGGTTGTCGCATCGCCATTTGAGGAAACAGCCCCAGCGATGAATCAGGCTGCCTGACAGTAATTCGGCTTCTATCAATTCATCTGGTTGATGGGATGGTAATAGCCATGCTTGGTAGTCATCGTCCACCATGAGATGGTGTATGGTGTGTGGTTCGCGCCACGCCCACGCGGCGGCAAGGGTTAATGCCGCCAGCAGCCCCCAACGTGTTGCGCCCCAAAAATAGACCCATACGCTGATAATGGATAGTGTAAACCAGCAGATAATCAAAGCCTTCCGTATTTTAGAAACGCGAAAGGCTGCCTGAAAATCGTTTATCATGATGTTTCTAATACGCGCGAATTGTGTAATTCGTCATCTTCTAAATCCAAAACGGTATCGTGAATTTCAAGTTCAAAGAAATTCATGAAGAGGGCAAAGTCGCGGTTGGGGGGTAATTCGCTGTCATCGCCCACCCAGCCTGATAATTCGGCATCAAAAATGCTTTGGTAACGTTCGCTGATGTAGGCAACGGCTTGTTCGGGTTCATCAAATTGGGGAATGAGGAAGGTGGTGCAATTGCTGCGAATTTGGTTTAATGTTAAATCGGGCATATCATCGGATTGCGTGGTTTTGAGCCAATCCAAAAAGGCTTGTGTGGGTTTGAGTACCGCAACGCTTCTATCTACAAAATACATGGTTATTCCTAAATTTGAAAATGTGTTTCAGGCTGTCTGAAGGGTGGTTCAGACAGCTATGGTTTTAAGCCAATTCATTCATCGCGGCGACAAACACTTCGGCACGATGCGCGTAATTTTTAAACATATCCATGCTCGCACACGCTGGACTCAACAGCACGATTTCCCCCACTTGTGCTGCGGCATAGGCTTGTTGAACCGCTTGCGGCAAGGTGTCGCAGAAAATCAAATCCACGCCACAACCGTCTAAATCTCGCGCAATTTTCGGCGCGTCCACGCCAATCAAAAACACCGCGCCAGCCTTATCACGCAACACATCGCGCAAAGGTGTGAAATCCTGTCCTTTGCCCAAACCACCTGCAATCAGCCAAATTTTTTGTGGCAAACCTGCAATCGCCGCTACGGTTGCGCCGACATTCGTGCCTTTGCTGTCATCAATAAAGATGATGCCGTTTTTCTCGCCCACTTTTTCCACGCGATGCGGCAAGCCTTTGAATGTTTTGACATGTTCCAATAATGTTTCGCGGTTCAAACCAATGCTTTCGCATAATGCCAACGCCGCCAACACATTCGCCGCATTATGGCTGCCTTGCAAGGGAATGTCTTTTTGGGCAATTAAATCATCGGTTGGCGTTTTCAGGCTGCCTGAAACATCGTCCAAATAATAATCAACAGTTTGATTCAACGAAAAATATTTCACGCTACGATGTTCACGTTTCATCGCACGGCAGAAAACATCATCGGCATTCAATACTTGCACTGCATTGCCATTAAAAATCATATCTTTAGTGCGAGCATAATCCAGCAAATCATCATAGCGGTCTAAATGGTCTTCCGACACATTCAAACACGTTGCGGCATCTGCGTTTAATTCAGGCGTGGTTTCCAGTTGAAAGCTGGATAATTCCAAAACCCACACATCAGCCGATTTGCCACCACGCGACAACCACGCTTCCAATACAGGTGTGCCAATATTGCCTGCCACCACCGTGTCCAAACCAGCGCGTTCACACAAATGCCCCACCAAACTCGTGGTAGTGGTTTTACCATTGCTACCTGTGATGGCGATGATTTTATCAGATTGATTTTTCAATAAATCTGCCAAAATCGCCACATCGCCCACCACCAAACCGCCATTTTGTTCAAATGCCACAATTTCAGGCAGCCTGCGCGTGATTCCGGGGCTTAACACCAACACATCGCGGTCAGCCAACGCCGTTTTCAGGCAGCCTGAACGCATGGGATAATCAGGAAATTTTTGTGCTAAATCTGCTGCTTGCGTATCAGACAAATTCACATCGTAGCCAACCGTATCCACGCCAATATGAGCGCAATACGCCAACACCGAAATGCCCGTGCCGCCCAAACCAGCGACCAATACTTTTTTATTGTGTAACATATTCATTCCATCAGTTTTTTGGGAAAAATAAATTGCTTACTGCTGACCAGAGCCAGACGAACCCTCTTTTTGACCATTCAATAAAATATCATTGGATTCAGGTAAATTTGATTCTTCTGGCAAAATATTTTGTGTGGGTTGCAACGCTTCAGGCTGCCTGAACGTGTCTTTTTGATGTTCAAACGGATTCTCTAATGCAGGTGGTTGTTCCCACTTAAAATCACGCACAGGTTCAATTTCCACCCCTTGCACAGGTGGTGGTGCGGATAAATCCATTCCTGCCGTAGGGTCAGCGAAATCAGGCGGCGGTGCTTGAGTGGTGCTGACCGTGCTGGCAAAATCATTATTGGGCAACACATTATCTTTGGGAGCCGACCAATCATTACCCGTTTGTTTCAAATACACCCCCTGACTGGTTTGCGAATATTCCGTATGGTCGCCATCGCTGACCGAAATAATCTGCGCCAAAATACGGCGAGAAGAAGCATTTCGCACCCCATCACCTTGCCAATCATCGCCCAAAACAGGAATCGACACCACCACATCCCCATCAGGCAACAACGGTTGAGACAACGCAATCGGAATCCCCACCGCACTTGCCACAGGCTCCTTTTCATCATCCGCAAACAACGACAAATTCACCGCCGCCGCCGTTACCACAAACCGCCCCTGATTATGCAATGCCAAGCGCACCACAGGCTGACTATTCCGATACGCAAATTCCCCCGCCTTAATCTGCAAATCATCGCCCGAACTGTTCAAATCATAAGCAGAAGCCATTCGTTCGGCAGGTAATTGACGATGCGTGGGCAATGGAATCTGATTATCCAATTTAGAAAAATCCAATTCCGAATTTTTATTAAAAGAAGGCTGCGGAATATCAGCCGCGCTGCGTTCAGCCGCCACAATAAACTGATAACCAAAATAAGCCGTCAAAGCAAACACCACCAAAAAAATACCCAAAACAATGATTTTAAAATTTGATTGAGGATTAAAATCGTCCGACATCGTCAGTCCAATCAACAACAAGTGGAAAAAGCCACATTTTAGCAAATGGCAACCTATTCAGGCAGCCTGAAAACAGAAAAAGTCGGCAAAATACCGACTTGACACAAAATAACGTATTCAAATTTTAACAGAGAACGCGGCGTCTTGCCGCCGCACCCACGCTTTTGGGTGCGTGGCGCGGAACGGTGCGTTCTTCGTAGAATGGTCGGTCGGATTCTTGAATCTAATATTTCTATGAAAATCAACAAATTGTCGGATACAAGTATCCGACTTACGCGACTTATTTATATCAATAAATGTGCATTCTTTTTCGGATTGATGGGTTTACCGCCACGGCGAATTTCATAATGCAAATGTGGACCCGTTGAACGCCCTGTACTGCCTACATAACCAATTAATTCGCCTGCTTGTATAGCTTGATTGACCGATACATTCGCAGCAAATTTATCCATGTGTGCATACCATGTTTCCAAACCATTTTGATGTGAAATCACAATTAAATTACCATAATCTCGGTGGCGTTTTTTTTCTTTGATTGTGCCGTGTGCTGCTGCAAAAATTTTTGTGCCACGCGGTGCGGCAAAATCAATGCCTGTGTGTAATTTGCGTTTGCCTGAAATCGGGTGAATGCGAAAACCATAAGCCGACATCTCTCGCGTTAATACACCCAACAAACGAAACTGCACCGAATTATTTCTGCGAATAATCATTTGACTAGACAATTTCGCTAACGATGAAATTTGTGCGCCTGATTGATTGGATGTTTCTGTCTGATGATTGGTGGATTGCATGGGTGCGCTGGCTTCTGCACGTTCTTGTTCCATGGGGTGATTGGGGATATGAAATGAGTGTTGGTCTGCCCACGATATAGGTTGTAGTAATACGGCTAAACACACTAAAATCAACATTTTTTGATTAAAAATCATACAATTCCTTATTTTGAAAACAGCAATAACTGCCCGAAATAATATTAACTTAATTTCGGGCAGTTTTATATATTGCATTGATTATTTTGGATTTTGGCTTAACCAATTTTGCATTTGTTTAATTTCAGGCTCTTGGGCTTGAATAATGGCTTGCGCTAATTGACGCATTTTGGGGTCTGTACCATATTTCAATTCAATTTGTGCCATTTGCACCGCGCCTTGATGATGTGGAATCATACCCAAAGCAAAGGCACGGTCGGGATTTTCTGCTTGAATGCCTTGCATCATGGCATCATGCCATGCCATTTGTGCATATTCTGCGCTGTGTTGATTTTTGGCAGGACTATGTGTTGGGGCATTTTTCAGCCAATTTTGCATGAAATCAATTTCAGGCTGCTGATTTTGTAAAATGGCTTGTGCTAATTGGCGCATTTCTGCATTTTTACCATACTGTAATTGAATTTTTGCCATTTGTACTGCGCCTTGATGATGTGGAATCATGCCCAAAGCAAAGGCACGGTCGGGATTAGAAATTTGGCTGGCTGTCATCATGTCTTTGTGCATAGCATTCATGCTTTGCTGATAAGCGGCAATGTGTGGCGCCGTGTGAGATGATGAAGTCGGCGCATGATAATTATGCGTGGTAGCAACAGATGATGTTGTGGCATCGTTTTGACTACACGCACTCAATGCTACTGCCAAGAAAACGGTTAAAAAACGATATTTCATCTTTAAATTCCTATTTTGCTGTAAAAAATGTTATGGTAAAGTTTGACCTAGGGTTAAGGTCAAGTTATTCATTTAATTTATATTTAATATTTTGATTTTAAAGAAATTAAAAATGAATATTAGTGAAGTTGCACAAAAAACAGGTTTATCCACCAAACAAATTCGCGATTATGAAAAAGCAGGTTTACTTACCACGCAACGCAGCGATAATGGCTATCGGCAATATGAACCTAATGATTTGATAAATTTGCAATTTATTGCACAAGCAAGAGCGGTTGGGTTTTCATTACAACAAATTGCCGAATTGCTAAAATTGAAAAACAACCCCAACCGCAGCAGCCGAGATGTTAAACAAATTACCGAACAACACATCGCCACATTAGCCAACAAAATTGCTGCATTACAAGCCATGCACAACACTTTACAAAGTTGGAACAAACAATGTGCTGGCGATGACCGCGCCGAATGTAGCATTTTGAATGGATTAACTACTTGTTGCGGTAAATAAACAAGCGTAGGTACAATTAGGCGTCAGCCGTAATCGTACGAATGTCATTGAAATTTAAAAGAAACATTCGTACGGTTACGCTATCGCTAACCGTACCTACGGCGTGCTACAGAAAACGCCCCGTTCCGTGCCACGCACCCAAAAGCGTGGGTGCGGCGGCGCAACGCCGCGTTCCCGTCAAAATCGGCGAATCTGTTTGTATTAGCCCAGCCATTCGTACCAGCCGACTTCGTCAAACAGTTGCACCACGTCCAAGCCATTTTGTGCGTCCACAATGCGGACAATCGAGCCGTTTCGCGCCGCCAACGCGGTTTTTACTTCGGGCGTGGGCAAATCTAATGCAACCATATGGCTAACAAAGGGTTGTTGCTGGGGATTGTCGGACACGCGCATGACGTTGCTTAATTGTTCTTGAAAGCCTGCCAGTAGGTGTTCGCGATGCACAACAGCGTGAATGCCAGCCGCCGCCATCGCCAGTAATGCAGACAAGGCGGTTTCCAATGAGCCGCCGTAAATCCACACATGTCGGGGGCTGCGCCATGTCATTTTATGTTGGTAGCCGCGACACGCTGGTAAACGGGATTCTGCCAAACGTAAGGTGTGTAAGCGCACTTGGGCGGCTTGTCCTGCCAAGCGGACACGAGCATCGTGTTCAAAATGGCATTGGGCAATGAGTTGTTCTACGGTTTGGACGGATTTTTCGTTGGCAATGGCATCGCTGCTCAAGTGGGGAATGCGCCATGCGCCTTGTCCCAAGCTTTGGGCAAAGAAGTAGCCGCCCGCTTGTGCGCCTGAACCTGAAAAACCGCGTCCACCAAAGGGTCGGCTGCCTGCGGCTGGGGGTAAAATGGGGCTGTTGAAGAAGATATTGGCAGCTTCCATGCGGTTGGCAATGTATTCGCGGGTTTCGCGAATGTGGCTGTAAACGGCTAAACTGAGGGCGTAGCCTTTGCCGTTGATTTGGTCAATCATGCGCCCTAAATCTTCGCTGCGGTAGCGGTAGATGTGTAATACGGGGGCAACGGCATCGTGTTGTAAATGTTCTAATCCTTTGATTTCGACTAAAGTGGGCGGTACGAATAAGCCTGTGCCGTTGGGGGTTTCAGGCAGCCGTGATTGGTAGCAGGAATAGGCAAGATTCGCCATTTTTTGAATATACATACAGGCATATTCATAGCTTTCTTCGTCAATCATTGCGCCGACATCGCTGGCAAGTTCCATTGGATTGCCGACCACCAATTCGTCCATCAAACTTTGTAAACGGTAAATGACGTTATCCGCCATTTCATGCGGTACGCACACCAAGCGTAAGGTGTTGCCTGTGGTGCTGGTGTTCAAAAAGGCAGCCTGAATAATATCGGTACACAATGTTTCAGGCAGCACGGAGGCATCAGCAATCAAGGCGTTTTGTCCGCCTGTTGCGGTGTTTAATTTGGGTAAATCCGCGCGTTGTGCCAAAGTATGGTTGATTAATTTGGCGGTTTCAGTTTTACCTGTGAATAAGACGCCATTGACGCGGCGGTCGTATGCCAGTTCATGACCCACGTCGCCAGCACCCAAAATTAATTGCGCCGCAGGGCAGGGGATGCCTGATTCATGCAATAATTTGATGGCGCGATAGGCTGTTAAACACGCTTGTTCAGCAGGTTTGACCACCACAATATTGCCCACCGCCAACGCCGCCACCGTTTGTCCAACCAACGCCGCCAACGGCGAATCCCACGAACCCATCACGGCAATCGTGCCAATCGGTTCGCGTTCTGCACACAAGGTTTCTGCCATACGCGCGTAATAGCGCACATAATCCACTGCTTGACGCACTTCCGACACCGCCGCAGGTAACGTTTTCCCTGTTTCACGCACAATCAACGCCATCAATTCGGGCAACGCCAATTCCAACGCGTCAGCATACGCATACAAGCGTTCAGCGCGTTTTTCAGGCAGCACGGCTTGCCAACGGCTTTCTACCGCTTTGGCTGCGCCCACCGTATTGTGAACAAAGCGTTTGTTGGTAAATGAGGTGGCACCCACCACATCGCCATAATCGGCTGGATTTTGCACAAAATGTGGTTCTTCGCTGGGCGTATTCATGGCTAATAATGATGTGGCTTGAAAACCATGTTCTTGCGCCACATTCATCCGTTCTTGCAAACGTTCTAATACTAAATAATCATTTAAATCCAAACCGATGGAATTCAAACGCCCATCATTTAAAAATAAATAACGTGGCAAATCCACATTCGGGTCGGGCGCACCTTGCGTATCCAACGCTACATCAAGCGGACAACGCGCCAAATCCGACAACGGCACATCGCCATTTGCCACATCATGCCCAAATTGTCCCGCCGTGCCATGAGCGCGTAAACGCGCAGTCAGATACGGCAACCACGTTTCCAATTCCCCTACAGGAATAGTAACGCGACACGCACGTTCTAATTTTTTACGACCCACGACTTGTTCATACAAAAAATCGTCTTCGCCCAAGGCAGCCTGAAATTCAAACGTTTTCGCTTGTCCCATGCTGTGAATGGCGGCGACCAAATACGCATCATGCGTAGCAAATTGCGGATACATCACATCTGCCCAACGCAGCAACATTCGCGCACACGCCAAATACGCCATACGCGTGTAATCAGGGCGCGTGTAAACAGGATAGCCGTTTAATCCCAACATTTGAGCGCGGCGAATTTCGCCTTCCCAATCATCGCCTTCCACCAAACGCACCATCAGCCGCTTTCTAAAACCATACGCCAGCGAGCTTAAATATTCCAATACAAACGGCGCAGATTTATGTTGAGCCTGCACCGTGAAACCCATCCCCTGATAATCCACCAAACGCGGTTCACTGACCAAAGCCTCAAAAACATCCAATGATAATTCAATGTGTTCTGAATATTCCGCATCAATACACAATGGAATTTGATAATCTTTACCCAGTTGAAATAATTTTTTTAATTTGGGCAATAATTCCGCCATCACACGCCCTTTTTGCGCGTATTCAAAACGGGGAAATAACGCCGACAATTTAATCAACAAACCATTTGCCAACAACACCCCCACTTTGCCCGATGCCCGTCCCAAAGCATACACCGCATTCACATAATCTTGGAAATGACGTTCTGCCTCTTCCTGCGTTTGCGCGGATTGACACACCAGTTGATATTGCACGGTAAAACCAGCTTTGTCCCATTTTCGGGCAGCCTGAATGGCTTGTTCCAGTTTATCGTTGCATACCAAGTGTTCGCTTAATAATTGAATCGTTTGCTCGGTGCGTTTGGCAGCCACGCGCAAGGTGGCGGCTTGCGAGTGCATATCCGCATGAGCATCAATTTGAACACTGTTGCGCCGCCAGACCGCCATGTTTTCCAAAAGCGATTGACTGTGTTTCCAATACTCGCTCCAATCGCCTGCCAACAATTTATCTTGCAAAAATGACAACGCCGTCATTTCATCGCGTAAACGCGGCAAAACGGACACCGCTTGCAAAAAAGACGTGGCTTGCGGTTGATATTCCAAATCAAATTGGCGCAACAAAGCCATCGCACCACTGGCTTTATCCATTTTGGTGCGAATTTTTTCAGCCAGCCGAAACGCAATACTCTGCGCCTGTTCACGCTCGGACGCGGTTAGCGTACCACGCTCAAACACATCGGCAACCGCCTGCGCTTCATCGCGCCGACAAGCCGATGCAATCGCACGACGCAGGGGATTTTGCTGGGTCTGGGTAAGCTGAAACATGAGGTGTTCCTGAATGAAAAAGTGAAATTTTGTTAAAGAGATTAAATTGGGGGCAATGTTAGCCGAATTTGCCATACTTGGCTAACGGTATTTTGCGAGCCGTACCCTGATTACAACAAGGTTTACTTGACATTTCAAGCAGCCTGTCAGTACGCGACATTTTTTGAAGGCTGCCTGAATCTTTGCCAGAACGCGGCGTCTTGCCGCCGCACCCACGCTTTGGGTATGTGGCGCGTTTCGGTTTCGCGCTCCGTAGCATAGGTTGGGCGTTTCAGGAAATTCTTCAAATTTTCAGTATATGACCAAAAATGGAGCGGCGACGGCTCGTCGCCATTTCCAAAATAACCCATCAATTTCATTTTCATAAAATTCAATCGTTGGCGACGAGCCGTCGCCGCTCCATGTGG
>JBHARQ010000302.1:0-8945 GCA_041831015.1 Simonsiella sp.
TGAAATTTTTCATACTGGTAGAAGTGCTGCTGATTGTGCGTATTATGGTGGTACGGCAATGTTGATTAATTTGGTAGAAGGTTCAGAAGATGAGCAACCAAACGAAGATGGTGTTTATCCATCTAGTATTATTAATGGTAGAGAAATGGCAAATGCAGCAAAAATGTTGTGTTTGGGTCAATCAAAAGTAGGCTTTTATTTGCCCGATTATTATAGTTTTGTTCGTTTTGAAATGAACAAAAGATGCGAAATTGTTGTTAAGTCTAAAGAAAGCGGTCAAGAGTTTAAATTTTGGTTTGCTGAAATTGTTTTTGGGTCGGGAATGGTGAATGAAGCAATTTGGGACGGTGATGTCGGCTCTGCACCTGATGAAAATCCAACAGCTTGGGTTAATGCGTCATTAGATGATAGCGATAATCCGCCAGATGTTGAAAGAATAGCTGTTATTGACAACGGTCAAGTAGCACAAACACCGCCTTATACAAATGACAAGGGGCAAGCGGTACAAACACGCTGGGATTTTGAGACAACACCAAGTGATGAAAATGGCGGTCTGGGTACGACAAAAGTCAAAGAAACCACAACACCAAGACCAGATTTAGACCCAAACAGCCCAGCAGCCCCACCAATGGCAACGGGTGGTACGGGAACAGGGACAGGAACGGGAACTGGAACGGGAACTGGAACGGGAACTGGGACAGGAATGGGAACTGGGACAGGAACTGGAACGGGAACTGGAACGGGAACTGGAACGGGAACTGGAACGGGAACTGGAACGGGAACTGGAACGGGAACTGGAACGGGAACTGGAACTGGAACGGGAACTGGGACAGGAACGGGAACTGGGACAGGAACGGGAACTGGGACAGGAACGGGAACTGGGACAGGAACGGGAACGGGAACGGGAACGGGAACGGGAACGGGAGATGATAAACCAACAGAACAACAGGGTTTATGCGACCAATATCCAAACATATTAGCTTGCGATGAACAACCTGAAAAAGTGGAAGAAAAAGAGTTACCCGAAATTCCAACTGAAGAAATTAATCTAAATTTCACACCTGAAAATATTTTTCCAACAACAGGTGTTTGCCCTGCGCCGATTCAGTTTCAGGCAATGGGCGCAACGCATAGTATTAGTCTTGAGCCAGCTTGCAAGCTTGCAGAAATGTTACGTCCTATGATTATTGCGATTGCTTGGTTAGTGGCTGCATTTTTTGTAGCTCGTACAATTAGGAGTGAGGCATGAAATTTTTAGCTGCTTTGATACCAATGTTGATTAACGCATTGACTATGTTGATTGGCAAAATTATTACTGCACTTGGAATAACGGCTGTTACTTATGTCGGTTTGGAAGCGATTGTTGATAATTTAAAGCAACAAATTGCCCAATCGGTTACAGGTGTTCCAGCAGGATTGCTGCAAATGTTTTATTTGAGTGGTGGCGGTGTTGTGCTGAATATTTTATTTGGTTGTTTGACGTTTATTTTGTCATTCAAGGCATTAACTAGACTTATTCCGAGAATGAAGAAAGGTTAGTAAATATGGCGCAAATCGTATTAGTAACAGGCAAACCGAGAATTGGTAAGACAGCTTTTGTTGTAGAGATGCTAATGTTTGATGAATATTATAAAGGTCGTAAACTATTTAGCAATATTAATGGCTTAGATTTACCGCATCATCAACCGCCTGAAGGTCATACATGGGAAGATTTGCATATTTGGTTAAAATACAAAGAAAATGTAGGTGCTGTAGTTGTTTTTGATGAGGTACAGAATTTATTTCCGACACGTCCAGCAGGAAGTAAAATGCCTGATAAGGTATCGTGGTTACACGTTCATGGTCATTCTGCGATTGATTTAATTTTTATTACGCAATCGCCTAAAGTGATTGATGTCAATTTGCGTGAATTGGTTGGTAAACATATTCATATTGCTGCAAATAAGATGGGCGGTTTAACTCGTCTTGAGTGGAATGAAGTCGCTATGAATCCGACCGCTCAATCAAAAAATGCGTTATCAAGTTTGCATAAAATCCGTGAAGAAGTTTTTCAACACTATAAATCTGCTGAAGCACATATTGGGCATGGTCATGTTAAATCGCGATGGTATTATGTGATTATTGCAATGCTCATTTTTATTCCGATTTTATTTGGTTTAATTGGATTTATGGGTTATCGGTATTATCAGGGTTTAAAAGAGAAAGCAGGAGTAGCTGTTGTTGCTGATGATAACGTTCATCAATCGTCAGATGTAATTACAGGTTCGGCATCAATGCCGATGCTCCCGCAACCACAGATACAACAAAATCAGGATTTAAAGCCATCTGATTTTGTACCATCAATGGCTGAACGTCCAGAATCAAAGCCGATTTATAACAGCGTACGGCAAGTGCATCAATATGAGCGTATTGCAGGGTGTATTCAAAGCGGCAAAAGCTGTAATTGTTATAGCGACCAAGCAACTAAATTACGCGAAATATCAAGAGAGCTTTGTCTTGATTATGTGAAAAATGGTTTACCGTTTGACCCATTTCGTGAGAAAAGAACAGTACGTCAAGAGTCAATTCAGCAAGCTGACAAAGCGGACATGGTTTCGGATACAATTCAGCATCAGCAAGTTTTTACTCTGGGCGGTGAAGAGAAAGTTGCAAAAACAATGCCATATCCTGATAATTTGAGGAATATACAATGAATCAAATAGAATTTAATTTATTGATGGCTACGCTTTCTATATTTGCATTAGCTGGTTCATTATTTGTTATATCAACAATTAATGCCAGATTGCATTTAGTTGTTATATTGATTAGACTATTTGTTTCATTGATGCTGTATGTACTATACGTTCAACTATTGATGCGTTTTGATATTTAGCTGCTAATTTATTGTTAAGTTGCTGTATGCAGCAACTTAATGATAAATTAGTAGCCAACAAGCGCAGCGCGTTAGTAAGTTTGAATCAATAAAATATTTAATTAATTAGATATTTTATTGATTTTAGCTTATCGCGAGAGCTGAAATCGGGCTATCTAGATAGCATTATGCCCCTAACTTTTTAGTTGATTCGTAGATTTATCGGATAGCTTTTTTATTTAAACGATTGAATATCATCATAAACGTTAAGTTGGCATTAGCTAATTTAATAGTTTGAATAGTAAGGGAAATCTTCATGAATATTTTGGGGATTGATGTATCAAAAGATACATTAGATAATCATTTAGATAAAAACGGAAAAAGTGAATATATTCAGGTTAGCAATGACTTTTCAGGCTGCCTGAAATTGCATGAGTGATTGAAATCGCATAAGGTACGAAAAGTTGTCATCGCAATGGAAGCAACAGGAACATATTATGAAACTGTAGCGAATTATTTTGCACGAATTTATGACGTTTATGTGATTAATCCATTAAAAATTAGTGATTATGCTAAATCTAATTTTGTACGAGCAAAAACAGATAAAGGTGATAGTCGGCTGATTGCAGAATATATTCGGACACATTTGCGATACACACATCATTATAAACCGATGACGGAAGTCAATTATGAACTTCGAGAATTGTTGGCGTTGTATAGGCAATTAAAGAGACAAATTGTACAAATGAAAAACCGTTTAGAAGTGGTACATGATGAGTTTGTGAAAGGTGTTCTTGAAAAAATGCTATTAGTATTTGAACAACAAGCAGAAGAGACGGCGGTACGTATAGATAAGTTGTTGAAAAAATCTGAACACAAACAGCACTATGAGCATTTGCAAACGATAACAGGGATTAGCAAAAAGACAGCAGCTGTAATTTTGCATTATTTGATAAGCAAAGATTTTGCAAATGTGAATAAATTTATGGCATTTGCTGGCTTAAGCCCTCAAATTATACAATCAGGTACGAGCTTAAAACGCAAAGAAAAACTGACACAATACGGGCATAGGAATCTAAAAAGTACATTTTATATGCCCGCATTATCAGCGTATCGTTCTCAAACGTTCAAACCATTTGTAGAGCGTTTAAAGAGGCAAGGAAAGCCGAAAATGTTAATTATTGGTGCGTTGATGCGAAAATTGGCGAAGATAGCATATTGTGTTTACAAATCAAATGAGCCATTCAATTCAGAAAAACATTTGAAAAGTTAAATACAGCATCTTGAAAGCCAAGTAAAATTTATTTTAATAAAATGAAATATTTTTCTTGACATATTACATATCATCTACGAAATCTTTTGAAATCAGTAGTTGTAGGTTGGGTTGAAAACCCAACTTGATTATTTTTGGGGTTTCTGTTGGGTCTACGACCCAACCTACCGCTCTATGAAGAACGCGCCGTTCCGCGCCCACCCAAAAGCGTGGGTGCGGCGGCAAGACGCCGCGTTCTGGCAAATGTTCAGGCAGCCTTTCAACAAAAAGCGTGTATTGAAAGGCTGCCTGTAAGTGGTTATGAATGTTCTTCCGCCGCATCTAATTTAGGCGATTTGGTTTTGGGATTTTTGGGACGAGCTGGTTTTTCTGGTTTGCAAGTGTGCGGCAAAATAAAGTGCATTTTCAAACCATTGGGTTTGACATTTTCTGCAATGATTTTGCCCTGATGTTGCTCAATAATATGCTTGGTCAATGCCAAACCCAAACCTGTGCCTGATGTATTCGCACTGCTATCAGCACGATAAAATGCTGTGAAAATATGGGGCAACTGCGTTTCTTTCACACCATTGCCATTATCGACAATTTCAACGTGTAAATTTTTGCGGTCTTCATACATTTTCACATTAATCGTACTGCCTTCGGGGCTGTAATTCATGGCATTGCGAATCACATTATCAAATGCGCGATACAAATAGCTTTCATTCACTTCCAATCGGGCATCGGGATTAACATTGCTGACTTCTAATTGCACGGTATGCCCTTTCTTTTCGGCAACCGATTGGCTGTCTTCTACAATTTGCTGTAAAAATGGCACAATGGACAACCATTCTTTTTCCATCGGAATATTGGCTGTTTCCAAGCGCGATAAGGTCAATAATTCGCCCACCAAATTGTCCATACGGGTTAATTCGCTTTCCAAACGGGCAATGTATTCTGCTTGCTTGTCGGGACGAGCTTGTAATAAGCCCACAATGGCTTGAATTCGCGCCAATGGCGAACGCATTTCATGGGAAACGTGGTGTAATAAATGGCGTTCTTTTTCTACCAATTTTTGTAATTGGTCTGCCATGCGGTCAAATTGGATGCCGAGATTGGCTAATTCGTCTTTGCGGTCGTCTAATTGTTGCGATACACGCGCGTCTAATTCGCCTGCTGCCAAGCGGTTGATGCCGTGTTCTAAAATCCGAATGGGTTGTGTGATGTTGTTTGCCAATAAATAGGCGAGTAATAACCCGACTAAAATCAATGAAATTAAAATAATAAATTCATGCCAAATGGGTGCAAGCGGCAACCCCGGAATCAGCAATGGACTGGGCATTCGTTCAATTTGGGTGCGGTCAAAATGGCGAATGAAAAACAGGTATTCTTCGCCAAACGGGTCGTAACGCAATGCCACTAATTTGGAATTGGGATTTTTGAGGGCAAAACTGTATGCACTTTCTATTTCATTGGGTGGAATGGGGCGATTGAGAATGTCTTGTTTGGTGTCGCCTGTGATGACGATGATGTTTTGTGCGGCAGATTCTTTACGCAGTTGTTCCAAGCGGTTGCGTACGGATAATTCGCCGCCTGCGGATAGTGAGTTAATCACATCGCGCAGTAGGCTGATTTCCATATCTCGTTGATGTTTTGATTGGTTTTCCGCAAGCTGGGTTTGCACCACCCAAAATGAAAAGCTGGCAACAAAAATGGCGCAAATAATCACCATGCAAAAGGTGGCAAAAATGCGTTGAAACAGTTTCATAATTTAATCATGATTATCTAAAGACAGTCGCATTATAGCAAAAAAGGCTGCCTGAAAAGGAGGATTCCTATTTCAGGCAGCCTTTTTGAGTAGGCAATTAGTTTTTCACAAATAGGTAACCTAAACCGCGCACGGTTTGAATCAGCGATGGGTCGCCCAATTTGTGGCGAATGCTGGAAATGTGGACGTCAATGCTGCGGTCAAATTTGGCTAATTTGCGGTCAAGTGCTTCTAAAGACAGGGTTTCTTTGCTCACCACTTGTCCTGCGTGGCGCATTAGGGCTTCCAGCAGGTTAAATTCGGTGCTGGTTAATTCTAATGGGGTGTCGCCGATGGATGCTTGGCGTTTGGCAGGATATAGGGTCACGTTGCTCACGGACAGGCTGTTGGCTGCCACGCCTGTGCTGTCGCTGTTTTGTTGGGCGCGGCGCAAGATGGCGTTGATACGCGCCAACAGTTCGCGTGGTTGGCAAGGTTTGGGAACGTAGTCGTCTGCGCCCATTTCTAAACCGATGATGCGGTCAATGTCGTCGCCTTTGGCGGTCAGCATAATCACGGGGATTTTGCTTTGAGCGCGTACGGTTTTCAATACGTCCAAGCCACCCATTTTGGGCATCATGGAATCTAAAATAACGACATCGTATTGGTTGCCACTGTGCAAAATTTCTTTAACACCGCTTTCGCCATCAGGCATACGGTTCACTTCGAGACCTTCGGCGGCAAGGTATTCTGCCAGCAATTCGGTTAGGGTATCGTCATCATCTACAAGTAATACGCGGCTCATGATTTTTCCTTTAGTGTAAATAAGTCATTGCCTGATGGTTCAGGCAGCCTGAAGTTGGAGCGAATGTTGATTCGTGCCACAACTCCAAAGCGTGGGTGCGGCGGCAAGACGCCGCGTTCTGGCAAAATGGGAATCTGTTTTTTTGTTGCCACAAATGGTTCGGCTGTTGGTTGAACATTTGTGAAATCAAAACAGTATGTATCTTAACAGTTCTGTCTTTACATTTGTATGCTTTGGGTCATGACTTTGCGCTTTTTTGCACTTGCGAAGTTGTCTTTACATTCTAATCGTTTGAAATAGCTTCAAATTCTGTTTTAGGCGGTAAAGCTTCGGCGCAAGTGGGGGCGTGTTTGTTGGCTTTGCGGTAGGCTTGGCATTCGGCGGTGTATTGGTCGCGTAAGCCAAGGTAGTGGTCGGTCATCATGATTTCGTTGCCATACACGGGCATTTGGTGCGGGTAGTAGCGGTAGGTTTGGTGCATCCAGCGTTTGGCTTCTTCTGTTTTGCCTTGGCGGTAGAGGATTAAGCCGTTTTTGTAGGCGTGGGCATAGGGGCGAAATTGGATGGATTTTTGTGCTAAATGCGCCCAGTTGGGTAGGTCTTTTTGGGTGGTATGGGTAAAGTTAATCAGGGTTAGGTCGGCATAGTGCGCCAGCATCGGTTCGGTTCGGCTGGTCAGGAGCAGTTGCATGATTTGTTCGGTGCGTTCTTTGGTGTTGGCGTTTTTCTTGGTGGCGATGACCAAGTCGTTATAGGCAAAAGCCAGACGAATAATGCCCAGCATGATGGCTAATGTGAATACGCCCACCAGCCACATTCCCCAATGAAATGTGGGGGCTTTCAGGCTGCCTGAAGTGGTGGTTTGAGCATGGGTATCATCAGGTAATCCTGTACTCATGAGCATGGGAAACAGGGCAAACGCAGTTAAAAAGTAGAGATACCACAATGGGTATTCTAATGTGCTGTGCGTCATGGAGACTGCCATGAGTGCCAATAGGAGTAAATTGGGGGCGTTTCGTGTTTTCAGGCAGCCTGAAATCACCCACGCTAAACCACCCAATACCAATAATGTCCCCACCAAACCCATTTCTGCCAATAAATTCAAATAAGAATTATGGCTGTGAGTAAACAAAACATTCGGGTCGTACAAACGGAAACCTGTACGATAAATGCTTTCATCTAACAAAAAACTTTGTGCAGGATAGCTGCCCCAACCATGTCCCCAAATCGGTGCCGATTGAAACACCTGCCATGCTTTTTTCCACTCATGGCTGCGCCCTGAACCTTCGTGTGAATGTCCGCTCAAACGTTCCAAACTGCTGTTTAATTGCAAATCATCGCTGAATAATTGCATAATCGGTTCAAGCAAAAATTGAAAAGCAATCACCGACATTGCCGCCAAACCCATGCACACCACCACCCGATTTGCCGATTTCCCTGCCAACACACGCCAAAGCGGTAACAACAATCCCATTGCCATCACATACGCAATCAAAGCGCGAGACGTGATAATCCCCGTTGTTGCCGTTAAAAACAACACCACAGGAATTGCCGCCCACCACGCCATACGGCGCACGCCCCACAAATAACCTGCTGCCAAAATCCCCCACATCATAAAATGCCCCAAGTGATTGTATTGCCCCAGTTGCCCTTCCACAATCCCTTTACGGTACATCAAATAACCCGAAAATTGCGCCGCATCGCCCGTATATTGTAACCACGCCACCACACCTTGAGCGCACGTTGCCACCACCAACAGCCACGCCAAAATCGACACCACCCGTTCCTGCCCCACGCGCAACACCCACGCACGACACGCCCACGCCAACATCGCGTACACCACAAACGACCACGCCACCATATCACTCTGACCCACATACGGCACGTCCATCACCCGCGCCTGAATTGCCCAAAACAGCGCGAGCATCACAAAATACGGCGTGGCAGGCGGCACATTCACCTTCAGGCTGCCTGAAACCGCTTGCCCATAACCAAACATCACCACCGTCATCAACACCAGCATCAACGCCGCCATCAACGAACTGATTTCCAAATAAAAACTACTCAACACCCCCACGCGCCAAATAGACAAAAACGGCATCAAAACCAACGCCAAACCCAACCAAAGCGGCAACAACTGCCATTGAAACAAACGGTTACTCATTTAAACACATTCAAGACAAAAAATAAAAACAGAAAAAACAAACGACTTGCGCCCTGTCGCCACATTGCCAGAACATCGCCAGAACGCGGCGTCTTGCCGCCGCACCCACGCTTTAGAGTGGTGGCA
>JBHARQ010000303.1:0-4900 GCA_041831015.1 Simonsiella sp.
CTTTTGCTGGACAGTATATTCAGCCAAGCAATAAGAGTGTAAGTTGCAAAATCTATAATGATTACCCACAACCTAAAGAAACAGCTACATGGAGTGGTGGATGTAATCAGCATGGATATGCATTTGGGAAAGGTACAATTCATTGGCATATTAATAATAAATTAATTCAAAGTATTACAGGTGAGTTGGTTGCTGGTAAATTAGTAGAACACTATACTATGTATGACCCTTATACAGGTAAGACTACTCGACACTATCGTGAGTATAGGCAACCAACCACTGAAGCATATTCGCGTCAACCTGAAAATACTGGAACAGAAACGGTACAAAAATCGTCATCTGATGATTTAGCCACAGGTTTGGCAACAATGGCTTTATTGGTAGGTGCGGCTAAATGGTTATTTAGTGATAATGATAAATCCAAAAATGAACCAAAATATTATTGTAAAGATTTATATGTAGGGCAATATTTGGATGGATATTTAGTTCTTGGTATTGGTGATGGTTTATATACTGTAAGAGAAGAATATACGCCTGAAAAATCAGTATTTCAAACTCGGTGTAAAAGATAAATACACAGAAATAGTTTAAATTTAGGTATAGTTACCTATAATATTTCAGGCTACCTGAAATCACATTCAGGTAGCCTGAAATGTTTTTTTATTCCACCAATTCGCCACGCAACGAGAACGTAAACGCTTCGGTAATTTCAATCTCAACCATCTGATTAATCAGCGAAACATCGCCATAAAAATTCACCACGCGATTGTTGGCGGTACGCGCTTGTAATTGGTCGGGGTCTTTTTTAGACACGCCTTCCACCAAACAGCGTTGAATGGTGCCGAGCATGGTTTGGTTAATTCGTGCGGTTTCGGCTTCAATCACTTCATTCAATGCTTCCAAACGGCGCACTTTTTCTTCGTGTGGCGTGTCGTCTGGCAAATTCGCGGCGGGTGTACCGGGGCGCGGACTGTAAATAAACACAAAACTCAAATCAAACGCGATGTCTTTGACTAATTTCAAGGTTTGTTCAAATTCGCGTTCCGTTTCCCCCGGAAAACCGACAATAAAATCCGAACTCAAACACAAATCAGGGCGAATAGCGCGTAATTTGCGAATAATGGATTTGTATTCCAAAGCCGTGTAACCGCGTTTCATCGCGCTCAACACGCGGTCAGAACCGCTTTGAATGGGCAAATGCAAATGCGAAACCAGTTTCGGCAAATCGCGGTAACATTCAATAATCGCGTCTGAAAATTCACGTGGGTGGCTGGTGGTGAAACGCATACGCTCAATACCAGGGATTTCATGCACAATTCGCAACAAAGTCGCAAAATCGCAAATTTCGCCATTGTCCATTTCGCCACGATACGCATTCACATTTTGACCTAACAAGTTGATTTCTTTCACGCCTTGTTGCGCCAAATTGGCAATTTCCGTCAGCACGTCATTGAGCGGACGTGAAAATTCTTCGCCACGCGTGTACGGCACCACACAGAAACTGCAATATTTAGAACAGCCTTCCATAATCGACACAAACGCGCTACCACCTTCCACACGCGCTGGTGGCAAGTGGTCAAATTTTTCAATTTCGGGAAATGAAATATCCACTTGCGAATAGCCTGTGGTTTCTTTGTCGGCAATCATTTTCGGCAAACGGTGCAAGGTTTGCGGGCCAAACACGACATCAACATAAGGCGCACGTTCTACAATCGCTTCACCTTCTTGCGAAGCCACGCAACCGCCTACACCAATGATTAAATTGGGATTTTGTTTTTTCAAATGTTTGACGCGACCCAAATCGGAAAACACTTTTTCTTGCGCTTTTTCGCGCACCGAGCAAGTGTTAAACAAAATAATGTCGGCTTGTTCGGGTTCGGAAACTTGTTGTAATTCATCGCCTTCGGCTAATACGGACAGCATTTTTTCGCTGTCGTATTCGTTCATTTGGCAACCAAAGGTGCGGATATAGACTTTTTTCATGGTTTGTGAAACTTCCTGTCAGGTAGCCCGTAATTGCGGGGCTGATTAATCAAATTTTCAGGCTGGGACTACGCGCCCAGCGACCAAAAATAATTTTCAGGCTGCCCGAAAGTTTCAGGCAGCCTGAAAAAACGAAAGGCGCAATTATACTGAATTTTCAGCCATAATTAAAATGCCCCTCAATCAAAGAATCATCAATGATTAACGCCATTTTTGCAAAATTTTGTCTAATTCACCATTTTTCTTAATATTATCAATACCTGCATTGATTTTATTTACTAATTCAGTTTCATCTTTGCGTACGCCCAAAACCAAATCATAGCTGCTGTCTTCAGCAGTGGTTTTCAGCTCTTCGGTTACAAATTTGGCATCCTTAAGCGATTGTTTCATATAATATTTTAATACATAGCAATCGCTCATGGTGGCATTAACCTGTCCATCGCGGACAAATTGCAAGGCTTGATATTGACTTTTCACATGAACAATATTGTCAGGCGATACGCCAAAATGTTTAATCAAATCTTCATCAGCTTCATCATCTTCCACTAAAGCAATTTTCTTTTTATTCCAATCCTTTAGCTGGGCGTCCGAAGCCGCTACCACGCAATCAGGCGCACGCAGATAGGCTTTACTGGTTGTTAAAACATTCAAATCCATGTCATCGGCAGCCAAACCGCCACCAACCATCGCAATGCCATTTTTATCCAAATCAGTAAAAATCACATCCCAAACATACGGCACATGTTCAATACGAAAACCTTGGTCTTTGGCAATGGCGGCTAAAATTTCAGGTTCTAAACCACTAATATGGTCGCCATGATAAATATTAAATGGCGGATAAGGCTGATTGGCGGTACGAATTTTATATACGGGTAAATTCGCATCTGATTGGGCTTGAACCGCCGATGCGGCTACGGGCGCAGAAGCCTCTTTAGGAGCGGACGGTTTTTGCAATCCAGATTCATCAGTACAGGCAAATAAACCTGTTGTTAATACGGCTGCTGCCAGCATCTTGATGGGTGTTTTTAATATCATCATAATTAAATTATTTATTTTTAAAGGTAATTTGAAGTTATATTACAGTTTTCAGATAAGCAAATTTTATTAAATTTGACTTATATTTAGTTAAAATCAATGAATCAACTCAAAAATAGAGTGGATTGTCATGGTCAATCCACTCTATCTATAGCTAATTCACAATAAATCGCTACAAGGCGGCGAGCCAACGCTGTAGCGGTTTAAAAGTGAATTAGCTATAAATCTCAATATTGGGTTAATTACAAAGGCGACACATTCACATCAGACGATGTTCCCACCAAACGCACACGTCTGCCAACGGCTAAACCTGCTTCTTTTTTCTGTACCACCACAATTTCTGAACCATCGTCTTTGCGAATCACCATTTCTAAAGAATCTACTTTGCTAACGTGTTGTTCAATTTTATTGCCAACCACCGCACCCACCGTGCCAACCAACACGCCCAAAATATCGCTACCACGACCGCCACCCATGCTTGAACCAGCAATGCCACCAATCGCACCACCAGCAGCCGACCCAATCACACCAGAGCTAGGGGCTTGAATTTGCACTTCACGCACCGACACAATCGTGCCGTAGCTGATGCTACGCATTTCTTTGGCTTGAGTGCCTGTGTACACATTGCCGCTGTAAACCGATTTATTGGCACAACCTGTTACGGCAAATGCAGCGACCAATGCAGTTAAAATCACTTGTTTTTTCATGGTTTAAAATTCCTAAAATAATATTGAAATCACTTTTCAGGCTGCCTGAAAATCTATGATTACAATAACACGGCATATCATAAACCACAATTCACATTATCCAACTTTAACTCAAAACAACATTTTCCAAACCATTTGTGTGGCAATTAGAAACAACAATACCCCCATCGCCATTTTCAATTTATCCGCCGCCAAACGATGCGCCACCCGCACCCCCAACGGCGCAAACAACACCGTACACACCGCCAACACCGCCACCGCAGGCACATACACAAACCCAAAAGTATGCGCTGGCAAATCCGCCACATTCCAACCAGCCACCACATAACCCACAAATCCCGAAACCGACATTGCCCACGCCAACATTGCCGATGTTCCTACCGCCACATGAATCGGCACATTACAATACGTCATAAACGGCACCGACAGCGAACCGCCACCAATCCCCACCCAACTCGACAACAAACCAATCACCCCACCCGACGCAAATAAACCTTTCGCTTGTGGTAACTGACGAGTGGGTTTCGGTTTCAATTTCAACAACATCTGCACCGCAATCACATACAAAAACACAATAAAAAACACCTGCAAAAACAAAGCAGGCAAAAATTTAGACACCGTTGCCCCCAGCAAACTGCCCACCACCATGGCAGGCGACAAATACTTCACAATCTGCCAATTAATTGACTGACGCCGATGCTGCGCCCACGCGCTCGACAAAGTCGTAAACAACATAATCGCAAACGACGTTCCCAACGCCAAATGCTGCGTAAACCCACTCACCACCCCCTGCTTATGCAGCAACCACAACACAATCGGCACAATAATCGTACCGCCGCCCACACCCAACAAACCCGCCAAAAAACCAGCCGCTGCCCCCGCCGCCAGCAACGCCATCACAATCTCAAACGACCACATTGACATTATCCATCTCAAAAAAAGCAAATTGTACCGCGTTTTAAAGGAAAAAACCGTTCAGATTGCCTTTCAGTACACGATAAAATGGAGCGGCGACGGCTCGTCGCCATTTTTCAAATATTCCATCAATTTCATTTTGATGAAATTCAATAATTGGCGACGAGCCGTCGCCGCTCCATGTGGCACGATTTAAATTTTGTCGTGTACCGAAAGGCAGCCTGAATATTTGCCAGAACGCGGCGTCTTGCCGCCGCACC
>JBHARQ010000304.1:0-4485 GCA_041831015.1 Simonsiella sp.
AACACACAATTAATGGTAAACAAATAAAATGCCCCCAACACATAATCCCAATTTGCGTGTGCTAAACCGTAGCCTGCGGTACACAAAGGGGGCATTAAAGCCGTGGCAATGGCAACACCAGGAGTTACGTTGCTGATTTCTTTGCGTGTTAAAGCGATAATGCCTGCGCTACCACCAAAAAAGGCAATCAATACATCCCATAAAGTTGGCGTGGTTCGTGCCAACAATTCGCTTTGTGCCTGTTGCAAGGGTGTAATGAAGAAATACAACGTGGCGGTAAGCAAACTAATCAACACAAAAATCAGCATATTGCGAAACGCCAAGCGAATCAATTTCACATCGCCCACCGCCGCGCCATAACCAATACCCACAATCGGCGACATCAAAGGCGAAATCAACATCGCGCCAATAATTACTGCTGTGCTATTGACATTCAAACCAATGCTGGCAATGGCAATCGCAAACATCAGTACCCACATATTCGTGCCTGATACTTTGACGTTGCTGCGAATATCGTTGTCAATTTCATCGGGATGTGCTTGGTCAAAATGTAGGCTAAATACTTCGCGTAATTTAGCGGTGGGGCGAACTTCTTGTTCTTGAGAGTCTGAATTTGGGTTATTGAGTTTCATGATTAATACTATTTTAAAAATGAAAAAACGTGCATTATATCATAAATTTAATTACTTGATTTTATAAAGAAAATTATTCCGCGACACGCGCCTAAAAGCGTGGTGCGCGGCAAGACGCGCGTTCAAGCGTCAAACCTGCTGAATGCTCAAACGCTGCCTGAAATCAAATCGGCGTACCTTGAAATTGTTGATACGCAAACGCAAATAAGCCCCACGACAACCACCACATCATCACGCCAATGCCGCCTTCCAATATCTGCCATGCCCGTGGATTGGCAAACACAGGTCGCAACAACCGCGCCCCATACGCCAACCCAAAAAACCACACAAACGACACCTCAGTCGCTCCCAACAAAAAATAAACCTTGTCCGCATACGGCACAGACGCCGCCAAACTGCCAATCAACACCACCGTGTCCAAATACACATGCGGATTGAGCAGCGTTACCGCCAAAGTCGCCAACACAGTTTTGCTTAAACTGCTGATGTTGGATTGCGTGTCGGTGGTCAAAGCCGAATGCTGTTTCGCCCACGCCGAACGAAACGACCGCCAGCCATAACCAAACAAAAACAGTCCGCCCAGCACCGCCAACGCCATTGACCAGCCAGCATTGCCGCTAATCACGCCGCCCATGCCGTACACGCCCACGCTAATCAACAGCAAATCACACGCAAAACAAATCAACGCCACCCAAAAAATGTGTTGTTTCAACAAACCTTGTTTTAAAACAAAGGCGTTTTGTCCGCCAATCGCAATAATCAGGCTGCCTGAAATCATTGCGCCTTTTAATAGAGTTGCCCACATGGTTTATTTTTCCTTGAAATTTTAGTACACAACAAAAATGGAACGGCGACGGCTCGTCGCCATTTTTCAAATATGCCATTAATTTCATTTTGATGAAATTTAATCGTTGGCGACGAGCCGTCGCCGCTCCATGTGTTACTATTGAATGTCGTGTACTGAACCTTGAAATAAAAATATAAAAGTCTTTCCAGCAGCATTTTACTGGAAAGACTTCATCATCAGGCAAATTAAGCAAACACTTTTTGTAAATGCGCTTGATATTCTGCGATATAACGCGGTACATCAGGGGCTTTAATCACATCATTGGCGATAAAAGTCGGCAATGCTGTCATGCCCAAAAATTCATTGGCTTTGTGGAAATGTAGATATACGCCATCTACGCCTACGCCGCCGAAAAACTCGTCTTTGTCGTTGAACGCTTCAATCGGTGCATTCCAAGTTAAAGACAACATGTATTTTTTACCTTGCAACAAACCGCCTTTGCCGTAATTTTTGGTGGGGTTTTCGCGGTGGCGACCATCGCTGGCGTACAATTTGCCGTGTCCTGTGGTGAATACTTCGTCAATGTATTTTTTCACTTGCCAAGGCTCGCCCATCCACCAAGCAGGCATTTGCCAAATAATCGCGTCTGCCCACACAAAGTTTTCTACTTCGGTGGCAATATCGTAGCCGTTGGTTAATACGGTTTCGCGAACAGTATGCCCCAGTTCGCCCAATGTGGTTTTGGCAACATCGTGCAAGGTATGGTTCAAGCGACCGCCTGAATGTCCAAAAGCAAAACCACCGTCAATTAACAGAATGTTCATAAAGCGTTATCCTAAAAAGTATTAAAAAGGAATGTTTTATTTTGGGGCGCAGCCTGAAAAAACAAGTGATACTTCATATTTTATTGCGTACCCCTTTCATTCATCATCTAAACAAAATTTAACATTAAATCGCTGCTGAAAACGCTATAATCTAACTCCATTATTTTCCATTACAATCAAATTGCCATGATGAACACGCCTCTGCTAGACAAAATCCATTCTCCCAAAGACTTACGCGAATTACCACGCGAGCAATTACCCCAACTTGCCACCGAATTGCGCGAATTTTTATTAGATAGCGTGGGCAAAACAGGTGGGCATTTTGCCAGCAATTTGGGTGTGATTGAATTAACCATTGCTTTGCATTATGTTTACGATACCCCTCACGACCATTTGGTTTGGGACGTGGGACATCAATCTTATCCCCATAAAATTTTGACGGGGCGCAAAGACCGTATGGGCAGCATTCGCCAATACGGTGGTTTGGCTGGTTTCCCGAAACGCAGCGAGAGTGAATATGATGATTTTGGTGTTGGGCATTCATCTACTTCTATTGGTGCGGCGTTGGGCATGGCGGTCGCAGACCAGCTTTCAGGCAGCATGGCGCGTAGCGTGGCGATTATTGGCGATGGCGCGATGACGGCAGGTCAGGCGTTTGAGGCGTTGAATTGCGCGGGCGATATGGACGTGAATTTATTGGTTATTTTGAATGATAATGAAATGTCTATTTCGCCTAATGTCGGCGCATTGCCCAAATATTTGGCGCGAAATGTGATGCGTGATTTTGGCAGCGTATTGCATGAATTAAAACATCAATCAGCGAAAGTTTTAGACAAATTGCCTGCGGTCAAAGAAATTGCGGTCAAAGCAGAACATACGATTAAAGCGTTTGCCAATGAGAGTGAGCATATTAAGCAATCATTGTCATTGTTTGAAAATTTTGGTTTTGATTATACGGGCGCGATTGATGGGCATAATGTGATTCAACTGGTTGAAATTTTAACTGAATTACGCAATCGCAAAGGCCCGCAATTACTGCACATCATCACGAAAAAAGGCAATGGCTACAAACTCGCCGAAAATGACCCTGTGAAATACCACGCGATTGGCAAAACGCCTGTTGCGGAAACGGTTTCAGGCAGCCAGCCAGCCGCGCCCAGCACGCCGAAACCCACTTATACGCAAATTTTCGGGCAATGGTTATGCGACCAAGCGGCAGCAGATGAGAAATTGGTTGCCATCACACCCGCGATGCGCGAAGGCAGCGGTTTGGTGGAATTTGAACAGCAATTCCCAACGCGTTATTTTGATGTGGGCATTGCGGAACAACACGCGGTAACGTTTGCCGCAGGTTTGGCGTGTCAAGGCGCGAAACCTGTGGTGGCGATTTATTCAACGTTCTTGCAACGTGGTTATGACCAATTATTGCATGATGTGGCATTGCAAAATTTGCCTGTGTTGTTTGCGATTGACCGTGCTGGGATTGTGGGGGCAGATGGCCCGACTCATGCTGGGGCGTATGATTTGAGTTTCTTGCGTTGTGTGCCGAATATGGTGATTGCCACACCTAGTGATGAGAATGAATGCCGTTTGTTGTTATCAACGTGTTATCAGTTGAATCAGCCGACTGCGGTGCGTTATCCACGCGGTACAGGTTGTGGCGCGGCGGTTTCAGGCAGCCTGAATACGGTGCCTGTGGGTCAAGGTGTGGTGCGTCGTCAAGGGGAGAAGCTGGCGATGTTGGCGTTTGGTAGCATGGTTCACACCAGCTTACAAGTGGCAGAATCGTTGAATGCAACGGTGGCGGATATGCGTTTTGTGAAACCGATTGATGAGGATTTGATTGTGAAATTGGCGCAATCGCATGATTATATTGTGTGTGTTGAGGAAAATGCGGTGGCTGGCGGTGCGGGTTCGGCGGTGTTGGAGGTGTTGGCGAAACACGGTTGCCTGAAACCAACGTTGTTGTGCGGTATTCCTGATGTGGTAACGGAACATGGCGACCACGCGAAGATTTTGGATGATTTGCAGTTGAGCAGCAATCAATTATTGGCGAAGATTAATGGGTGGTTAGCAGGGGTGTAATTAAGATAAACGCGGTTTGAAACCTTTGCAAAACTGCAAGAAATCCTCTAAATTCTCATTAACAAGAATTTAGAGGATTTTCTATGAGCAGTTTCTTTCAGCAATCAGCCTATGCCTTAATCAGTCAGTATCCAGATGATTTTCCGTTGCTCAAAAT
>JBHARQ010000305.1:0-10815 GCA_041831015.1 Simonsiella sp.
AATAAGGTTATCTGAATATTTGTAAGAACGCGGCGGAAAGACGCCGCGTTCCCGATAATATTCAGGCAGCCTTTCAGTACTCAACAAAAATGGAACGGCGACGGCTCGTCGCCATATTTCAAATGCACCAACAATTTAATTGTCATCAGATTCAAAATATTGGCGACGAGCCGTCGCCGCTCCATGTGGCACGATTTAAATTTTGTCGTGTACTGAAAAAAAACAAAAACGACAGATTGCTAAAAACACCTGTCGTTTCAATTCAATTTAATGGATTGTGATTCAATTTACGAATACGATTAAGCTGCTTGGATATTAGAAGCTTGTTTGCCTTTTGGACCAGTCGTTACTTCAAAAGAAACTTTTTGACCTTCTTTCAAAGTTTTAAAGCCTTCCATGTTAATCGCAGAGAAGTGTGCGAACAAATCTTCACCGCCTTCATCAGGAGTGATAAAACCGAAGCCTTTAGCGTCGTTGAACCATTTAACAATACCAGTTGCCATAATTATGCTACTTTCATACAAAAAAATTTAAACGAATAGCGAAAAAAATGGCGATTCAATCAGTTTTCACGCATCATCAGGCACCACAACTTTCGCTGATTGACGTTTTACAGGTGTTAGAGAGAATAGTCAAGGATTGTTTTGAGAAATGATGGTTTTTTATTAAAATAAGCATAATTTGCAACATATTTTTCATTTTTGAGTTGAAAATGACCTCACTTGACACCACTCTCTCTCCGATACGCGACCAAATCGCGCCACCCAAACGTTATGGCGTTTATTTGTATAATGATGATTACACCACGATGGATTTTGTGGTGGAAATTTTAACCGATATTTTCAGGCTGCCTGAAAAACGCGCCATTTCCATTATGCTGCAAATTCATCATCATGGAAAAGGTTTGTGCGGCGAATACAACCGCGATATCGCGGAAACCAAACAGCAACAGGTATTGAACCGAGCCAGCGAGGCAGGTTTCCCTTTGCTATGCACCATAGAGGAATTAGGATGATTTCTGAACAATTAGAACACATTATGCAAAATATTCATGAAGCGGCATATTATGAACGTCATGAAATCATTGGGTTAGAACATTTGCTGTTTGGTTTATTGCAAGGTTCAACCGAAGTACACGAGGTATTGGAAGCCTGCGGCGTTGAAATCAATAAACTTGCCGAGCATTTATCTGAAAGCATTGAAGAAAATACGCCGACTTACCCCAAACGTCTTGCAGACAGCCAGCGTGAACCGCAATTAAGCATCGGTTTTCAACGCGTGTTGCAACGCGCCATCATTCATGCCAAGCAGAAAGATGAGGCGGTATCGCCGCTTGATGCGTTGGCAGCGTTAATGTATGAAAATGAAAGCCATGCGGTGTATTTGTTGGGTTTGCAAGGGGCGACGCGTGAACATGTTTTGCGTTATCTCGCGCATGGCATCAAGCCTGAACGCGTCCATCAGCATGAATCAGATGATGATGAATCTGCTCAAACGGATAATCCGTTAGAATCTTACACTTTAAATTTAAATGAAGAGGTGAAAGCAGGACGCATTGACCCTTTAATTGGGCGACAATTAGAAATGGAGCGTTTGCTGCAAATTTTGTGTCGTCGCCGCAAAAATAATCCTTTATTGGTGGGCGAGGCTGGTGTCGGCAAAACGGCATTGGCAGAAGGTTTGGCGTATTTGATTGAACAAAAACAAGTGCCTGAAGTGTTGGCTCATGCAACGGTGTTTTCATTGGACATGGGCGCGTTATTGGCTGGAGCGAAATATCGTGGCGATTTTGAGGCGCGATTGAAGGCGGTGTTGAAAGAATTGGCAAAAGTGGAACAGGCGGTGTTGTTTATTGATGAAATTCACACCGTAATTGGCGCAGGCAGCACGCAAGGCAGCATTATGGATGCCAGCAATTTGCTGAAACCTGCGTTGGCGAAAGGTCAATTACGTTGCATTGGCGCAACGACTTATGAGGAATATCGCAATGTGTTCAGCAAAGACCACGCATTAAGCCGCCGTTTCCAAAAAATTGATATTGTTGAACCTTCTATTGATGAGACGGTGCAAATTTTAAAAGGTTTGCGTCCGATGTTTGAGCGACATCATGGTTTGACTTATGGCGATGATGCGTTTCAGGCTGCCGCTGAATTGTCCGCCAAATACATTAACGAGCGATTTTTGCCTGATAAAGCGATTGATGTAATTGACGAGGCAGGCGCGGCACAACGTATCAGGCTGCCTGAAAATCGCGTGAGCCACATCAATAAAGCGGAAATTGAACAAGTCATTGCCAAAATTGCGCGGATTCCTGAAACCACCGTATCGCATGACGATAAGCAAATTTTGAAAGATTTGGCAGTTAATTTGAAAGCCAAAGTCTTTGGACAGGATAAGGCGATTGATGCGCTGGTGTCGGCGGTGAAAATGGCGCGTTCTGGTTTGGGCTTGCCTGATAAACCGATTGGCAGTTTCTTGTTTTCAGGGCCAACTGGCGTGGGTAAAACCGAAGTGGCAAAACAACTGGCGTATTTGCTTGGTGTTCCATTGCAACGCTTTGATATGTCAGAATATATGGAAGCTCATGCCGTGTCGCGCTTGATTGGTGCGCCCCCTGGTTATGTGGGCTACGAACAAGGCGGCTTGCTGACTGAAGCCATTAATAAACAACCACATTGTGTTTTATTATTAGATGAAATTGAGAAAGCCCATCGCGATATTTACAATGTGTTGCTGCAAGTGATGGACGCAGGCAAATTAACCGACAATACAGGGCGCATTGCTGATTTTCGCAATGTTATCATCATCATGACCACCAATGCAGGTGCGGAAGCATTGAGTAAACCCAGCTTTGGTTTTACCAGCAAACGGGAACGTGGTGATGAAATGGTGGATATTAAAAAACAATTTACGCCTGAATTTCGCAATCGCTTGGACGGCATCATTCCCTTTGCACCGCTCACGCCTGAAATCATCGTGCAAGTGGTGGACAAATTTTTGGCGCAACTGGCAACACAGTTGGCAGCCAAAAATGTGCAAGCCAGCTTTGGCGATGCCTTACGTCAGCATTTGGCAATGAAGGGCTTTGACCCACAAATGGGCGCACGTCCAATGAATCGCTTGATTCAAGAACAAATTCGTCAAGCGTTGGCAGATGAATTGTTGTTTGGGCGATTGGTTGATGGCGGCACGGTGGCGATTGATTGGAATGAGAAAACGCAGCAAGTGAGTTTATCATTCAAGAAAAAACGCGCCAGCAGCAAAAAACCTGCGCTTGACGAAGCCGCTTAAAACTGGGATAATTTGAAAGATTTTAGTTAAAGCAGCCGTTCATTTGAACGGCTGAATGATTTTTGCAACGCGGTAAAATATGACGTGTTGTGCTGGTTAGGAGGTGATGTTTTCATCATCGGCGCGTGTTTCGCCAGTATGATTATGAATACGAAACAAACACTTTCAGGCAGCCTGAAATCAAATAACGCTGTGTTTTATTTTATTAACTTTTTAATTTTAAGGACTGAAAACATGCCTGCTATTCGTGTAAAAGAAAATGAACCATTTGAAGTGGCGATGCGCCGTTTTAAACGTGCGATTGAAAAAACAGGTTTGCTGACTGAGTTACGCGCTCGTGAAGCTTACGAAAAACCAACGACTGAACGCAAACGCAAAAAAGCGGCTGCTGTAAAACGTTTGCAAAAACGTTTGCGTAGCCAAACTTTGCCACCAAAAATGTATTAATTTTTTGGGCTTTTAGTTAAACAAGAAAGACGCTGCCGTTCTGTGTGAATGGCGGCGTTTTTTGTTTGTAGTACAGCAAGAAATCTTTGCAAAACGCATCTTTTTGGACGTAGGGGCGGATTTCATATCCGCCCTAGTTTCACAACCAGAAACCTTTGCAAAAGCATCTAAAACAAAGTAAATGACATCAATGGAGCGCGGACGGCTCGTCCGCTTGTTTAATTGGATTGAATTTTTATTTCATGCTGTATCAAAATACGGACGAGCCGTCCGCGCTCCATGAGTTTTGCAAAGGTTTCAACCATTTAAAAAGATTAGATTTAAAATATGTAAACAAAAGGGCGGATATGAAATCCGCCCCTACGAAAAGGGTTTTGTAAAAGCTTTTGATTGTTAGGAAAATGTCGGATTCAAGTATCCGCCCGACCGTTCTATGAAAAACGCGCCGTTCCGCGCCACCACCCAAAAGCGTGGGGAGCAAGACGCCGCGTTCTGGTTAATACGAGATTAGTTGCTTAATACATCCACGCCTTTGGGGGCGACGAATTTGAACGCGCCGCGTGATAGGTTAGGCTTGGTGTTCACGCTGTTGAATTTGATGGTGGTTTGGTTGCCAAAGCCGTCTTTGAGTTCCATCGCTGCCAGTTTGTCGCCTTGGAAACCAATGCGGATGAATTGGTAGCCCGCGTTGGCGCGTTTGGGCGTGGCGAGAACGTATTGGATGCCACCTGCGCTACCGTCTTCTTTGAGGGTGTAGCTGCTGTCCAGAGCGGATTTGTTGGACAAGATGGCGGCTGGGCTATCGCCGATGGTTTGGTCTTGGTTTGATTTGGTAACTTGTTTTAAATCAACATCATAGAGCCAGATGTATTTGCCATCGCCTACAATGGTTTGTTTGTAGGGTTTGCTGTAGTCCCATTTGAATAAGCCAGGGCGCAGGATTTGGAAGGTGCCTGAACTGGTTTGGGTTTTCTTTTTGGATTGAACGGTTTGGGTGAATGAACCGCTTAAGCCGTCTGCGTCTTGGTTGAATTTTTTGAGTGAGTCAATCGCGCCTGCGTGAGCGGCGGTAGCGGCAAATGCGCTGGTCATCAAGACGGCAAGGGTTTGTTTCCAGTTTTTCATTGTATAATCTCCATGTTGGTTTGGGGGTTGTTATTGTGTAACAGGGCGTTATTATTATGATTTTCAGGCTGCCTGAAAAGGTGTTTGGGCAAATGTAAAGACGTTTAAAAATGTAATTGGTTATTTTTAAATGGAAAAGTTGTAAAAATTTAACTGGATTTTAATTATGCAAAGTCTTGATGCGGTCATGCAAGCTGCGTTGTGTGAAACGAATGCGGTGGAAAAGGCGCGTTTGGTGCTTGAATTATATGATGATTTTATTGCAGGCAGCCTGAAACGGAATCCATCGGATGTGGCGGTGGATATTCCGATTGCAGGTCGTCCTGCAAAACCGATTTTGGTGGCGGTCAATCAGGTGGAAAAGCGGAAATTAACCACTCATGAGGGCTACGCGGCGATGTTGCACGCGATTTGTCATATTGAGTTTAATGCGATTAATTTGGCGTTGGATGCGGCGTATCGGTTTCGGGGTTTGCCCGATGCGTTTACGGCGGATTGGCTGAAGGTGGCAAAGGAGGAGGCGGAGCATTTTCATTTGATGCGTGGGCGGTTGTTGGCGCATGGCTATGATTATGGCGATTTTTCGGCGCATGGGCATTTGTGGGATATGGCGTATAAGACGGCGTTTGACCCTTTGTTGCGCATGGCGCTTGTGCCGCGTGTGTTGGAGGCGCGTGGTTTGGATGTGACCCCTGCGATTCGGGCAAAAGTGGAACAGCGAGGCGATTTGGAAACGTGTGCCGTTCTGGACATTATTTATCGTGATGAAGTGGGACATGTTCAAATTGGCAATCGCTGGTATCAGTATTTGTGCGCTCAACGTGGTTTGGAGCCGATTGCGTTGTTTCGCAATTTGTTGAGACGCTATGATATGTTTATCTTTCGCGGCTATGTGAATTTGGAGGCGCGGGAACGTGCAGGTTTCAGCGCGTTTGAAATGGCAATGCTGGAAGATTTTGAAAAAAGTTTTCAGGCAGCCTGAAAATGAAGATTTTACTGATTTGCTTGGGCGCAAGCGCAGGCGCATTATCACGTTGGCAACTCAGCTTGTGGCTTAATGGCGGACTTTGGGCGTGGGGAACCTTGTTTGCCAACTGGTTGGGCTGTTTACTGATTGGCATTTTACTGGCGATGAATTTGCACGATAGCCACCGTTTGTTGCTGATAACGGGATTTCTCGGCAGTTTCACCACATTTTCCACGTTTTCCAGCGAAGTGGTGGCGCACATCACGCGGGGCGATTATGGCAGCGCGTTGATATGGGTTGGCTTGCAAGTGATGGGTGGGATTATTGGCACCATTATCGGCGCGTATCTTGCCCAAATCTATTTTCAGGCAGCCTGACAGTACACAACAAAAATGGAGCGGCGACGGCTCGTCGCCATATTTCAAACGCACCACCCATTTCATTTTGATGAAATTCAATCATTGGCGACGAGCCGTCGCCGCTCCATGTGGCACGATTTAAATTTTGTCGTGTACTGTAAGGCAGCCTGAAAAGATACGACATATTCTGAAAGGTGAGCTGAATATTTGCCAGAACGCGGCGTCTTGCCGCCGCACCCACGCTGCGCCCGTCGTGATGGTAAGTGGTTTATTAACCCTAACACCACACCGTCATTTTATTTCATTAACCTTATTTAAATTAACCTAAAAAAATAACACCATGCACATTTCCCAATTTGACTTTGATTTACCCGAACAACTCATCGCCCAAAATCCACCTGCCGTACGCGGCAGCAGTCGTCTATTGGTGGCATTGCCCAACCAACCCATCAGCGACCAAATGTTCCCCGATTTACTCAACCACGTTGCCGCAGGCGATGTCCTGATTTTCAACAACACCAAAGTCATGAAAGCCCGACTTTTCGGACAAAAAGCCAGCGGCGGCAAAATAGAAGCCCTGATTGAACGCGTATTAGACGACCACACCGCATTGGCACACATTCGCTCGTCCAAATCCCCCAAAGCAGGCGTAGAACTCATTTTTGATGGCGACCTACACGCCACCATGCTCGAGCGCGTGGACGAACTCTTCAAAATCCAATTTTCAGGCAGCCTGAACGTGTACGAATTACTCGAACAACACGGCGCACTGCCCCTACCACCCTACATTGAACGCGCCGCAGGTGCCGACGACGACCACCGCTACCAAACCGTGTACGCCAAACACCAAGGCGCAGTTGCCGCCCCCACTGCAGGCTTACACTTTACCGATGACATCCTAAATGCATTAAAAAACAAAGGTGTAGAATTTGCCGAAGTGACCCTACACGTTGGCGCAGGCACCTTCCAACCCGTGCGCGTGGACAACATCGCCGACCACAAAATGCACAGCGAATGGTTTCACGTCCCCGCCGAAACCGTTGCTGCCATCCAAGCTGCCCAAGCGCGTGGCAACAAAATCTGGTCGGTGGGCACCACCTCACTCCGCGCCATCGAATCCGCCGCACGGACAGGCAGCCTGAAAGCAGGGACAGGCGACACCGACATTTTCATCACCCCAGGCTACACATTCCGCGTGATTGACCGCCTGATTACCAACTTTCACCTGCCCAAATCCACCCTTTTAATGCTCGTGTCAGCTTTTTCAGGGAGCGACCACATTCGCCAAATCTACCAACACGCCATTGGACGCGACTACCGCTTTTTCAGCTACGGCGATGCCATGATATTAGGGCGTAGTGATTAAACCAGAACGCGGCGTCTTGCCGCCGCACCCACGCTTTTGGGTTTGTGGCACGGAACGATTTGCACTTCGTAGCAACAGATGGTGTGGGCGTTGCTCCCACCATTTCAGCCAACCTGAACCTTGCCAAATCCCAAAAATAAGGTATAATCCCATTTTTCACGCGGATGTGGCGAAATTGGTAGACGCACTGGATTTAGGTTCCAGCGCCGCAAGGTGTGAGAGTTCGAGTCTCTCCATCCGCACCAAACTCAAAAAAAGACAGCCTTTAAGGCTGTTTTTTTACGTCTATACAAATTTTTTAATAAAATGAATTAACTTTTCAATTAAAAATTTTCATTAAAAACAATCAAATAAAAAAGCAATCCACTATATTTAAAATTTTCAAAATATTTCTTAATCAATAAAATATGAGTACAAATATCATCATAATATTTGTACCCATATTCATATTAATTCAATTATTTACCTGCTTTTAAAGCCTGCCACAATTTGGTTTGCAATTTCACCGCATCAGGCGATTTGGGCAATACCACAAAGCTGTTGGCTTTCACTTCATCACTTGGGAAAATAGACGTATCTTGGCTGAATTCAGGTTTCATCAATTCACGCGCCCCTTTGCTGGCTGGTGCGTAGGTAACGAAATCGCCGTTTTGCGCGGCTACTTTCGGCTCTAATGTGTAATTGATGTATTTGTGTGCATTGGCAACGTTTTTCGCGTCTTTTGGAATCATAAATGAATCCACCCAAATGCCCACACCTGATTTCGGCGTCAGCACTTCAATATTCACATTACCGCCAGATTCTTTCGCACGGCGTTTGGCAATATTCAAATCGCCACCATAACCGATGGACACGCACAATTCACCTTTTGCCAAATTATCAATATAACCTGATGATGTATAACGTTTCACATTCTGATGAACCGTTTTCAACAAATCAAAGGCTGCCTGAACATCTGCCGCATCTTCACTGTTTGGATTTTTACCCAAATATTTCAATACCAATGGGATTTGCTCGGTTGGGCTGTCAAAAAAGCTGATGCCGCATGATTTTAATTTGGCAGTGTATTCAGGTTTAAACACCAAATCCCATTCATTTTCAGGCAGCTTGTCTGTACCCAACGCTTTGGTAACCATATCTTTATTAATGGCTAATGTATTGATACCCCAGAAATAAGGCACGGCGTATTGATTGCCCTCATCTACTTGAGCCATTAATTTCAATAATTCAGGGTCAATATTGCCATAATTGGGAATTTGGCTTTTATCAATTTTTTGATACGCACCTGCTTTGATTTGACGACCAACATTAGACAATGATGGCGCTACCAAATCATAACCTGATTTACCCGTTAATAATTTCGCTTCCAAAACTTCATTGCTGTCATAAAATGCTTCGGTAACCGCAATTTTGTTTTGTTCGCCAAACGCTTTAACGGTAGCAGGGTCAGCGTAATCAGACCAGTTATAGATATTCAATTCGGCGGTAGCAGCGTGGGCGTTGCCAGTATTGCCTGCACCACTTGCTGGCTGGTTTGAGGTTTGCGTATTTGAACCGCCGCATGCAGCCAATAATGCAGCCGCAATCAGGGAAGCCAATCGTGTTTTCGTGTTCATTTTTTGTTGTTCCTTCAAAAGGATAGTGGGTTCAAAAAAACGATATGCTATTTAGAACATCTTCCGAGCCCAAACGCGTGTATCAAGTGCGGATTAAACGAAAAAATGCGCTGGCTTGCAAGTAAAAATTGATGCCAAAATGAAATTTTTTTTGCAAATTAGAATAAAAATACAAAATAACCTGATTTTACTCAAAAACTGTCTGAAAATATCATCAATCTAAACAGGCTGCCTGAAAAAGATTTAGGCTTTCAGGCAGCCTTTTGTTAAAATGCAATAATCTTTATATTTCATAGCATAAGGTTTGATTATGAAACGATTAAGCGCATTGCTCATCAGCTTATGGCTGGGATTGCAACTGGGTTTTTCTGCCATCGTTTCCCCTGTCCTGTTTACCAGCGAATTGATTGATAATACCGTTGCAACTCACATTATCAATACATTATTTAATGTGGCAAATGGGGTCGGCATGGTGGCATGGAGTGCTGCCTTTTTAGTGTGCAAACCCAAAGTGCATTGGGGACAAACTTCTAATGCGTTACGCAAATGGATTGGTGTGATGTTATTATGTTTACTGATTTCACTGTGTTTACTCAATCCGAGCGTGGCAAATTATCCACACTATTTTGTCGTGGATTGGTTGGGAGGCAGTTTGGGGACATGGCGAGGCAGTTTACATGTATTTAATTTACTGATTGGATTGTTAGGTGTGATATTGTGTTTTCGCTTACTCAGCCTGAATCATCAATCCCACTATTAAATTCAGGCTGCCTGAAACTTCACTCTAACCATATTTGCAAAAGCGATACAATAATTTACAATCCATACAAGATAATATCATTATCCTGTATAATAACTCACTTAAATTTAACAAACGGCAATTGCCACAGGTTGATTCACTATGAGCATTGGTTTATTACGCGTATTGGTACAACAAAAAATTGTGCCACAAGATAAAGTTGGCACATATCAAAAAGCCATTGAAAATGGTAAACAAGATGTGATTGCACAAATCATTAATGATAAAGTGATTTCAGCAGAAGAATTGTCTTCGCTGATGTCGCGCTTGTTTAACTATCCACAATTTGATTTAAAGTCGTTCCCATTTAAACGGATGCCGCAAGATGTGATTGATGAAGCCCAAATCATAGAGCATCGCTGCATTCCCCTGTTTAAACGCGGGCGCAAAATATTTATGGCGGTATCTGACCCCACCATTTTGCAAAATGTGCAAAAAGTGGTGTATCCATCGGGTTTATCTGCCGAACTGATTATTGTCCGAAATGACCATTTGGATTTGATGCTGGATGAATTGCAACAAAGTAGCGCATCCATCATCAAAGAAATGGGCATGGACGCCACATTGCAAGAATCCCAAGCCCAAACCATGATTGTGGACGGCGAAGAAGAGGAAGATGGCCCAATTGCCCGTTTCATTCAAAAAATCTTGTATGATGCCGTAAATACAGGCGCATCAGATATTCACTTTGAGTTTTACGAATTTATGGCGCGGGTGCGTTATCGTACCGATGGTGTGTTGCGTGAAATTGTGCAGCCGCCGTTAAATTTGCGTAGCCAATTGGCATCGCGTATTAAAGTGATGGCAAAATTGGACATTTCTGAAAAACGCGTTCCACAAGACGG